>CAIPGD010000548.1 GCA_903864485.1 uncultured bacterium
GGCTATACCCTTGATGAATTGCGTAACGACATAACGGGTGGCGAGACACCGGCGTCCTTTGAGCCGTCGATCGATTACGTCGTCACAAAAATCCCTCGATTCGCCTTTGAGAAGTTCCCGCAGGCCGATCCTCGCCTGACCACTCAAATGAAGTCGGTGGGTGAGGTGATGGCGATCGGCCGAACGTTTCAGGAGTCATTCCAGAAAGCGTTACGGGGCTTGGAGATTGGAATCGACGGCCTCGATGAGCGACTGACTGATCGAGACGAAATCGCACAGTCTCTTGGCGAACCCACACCCGATCGGATTTTGCATGTCGGTGACGCGTTCCGGGTCGGTATGAGTGTCGAAGAAGTCTTCGAAGAGAGCGGGATCGACCCGTGGTTTCTGGCCCAGATTCAGGAAATCATCCATCACGAAAGTACCTTGCTGGCGATCCGTGAAGCGGGTGGCGGGCTCGATAGCCTGTCGGCGAGCGAGTTGCGCTACCTCAAA
This sequence comes from uncultured bacterium, assembly GCA_903864485.1. Taxonomy (GTDB): domain Bacteria; phylum Pseudomonadota; class Gammaproteobacteria; order Burkholderiales; family Burkholderiaceae_E; genus RFPW01. The sequence continues at coordinate 496 of CAIPGD010000548.1, forward strand.
GTCCACGGATTCTCAGATCGGCGATTGGCCCGATTGCTGGGTTGTGGCGGCGGCGATGTTCGTAAACGGCGCCACCTCCTGGGGGTGCGTCCCGTGTTCAAGCGGGTCGATACCTGTGCGGCCGAATTTGATACCGATACGGCTTATTTGTACTCAACCTACGAGGGGCTGGTCTACGCGCCAGGCGACCTCGAGTGCGAGGCGCGTCCGACCAATCGGCGCAAGATCATGGTGTTGGGCGGCGGACCCAATCGCATCGGGCAGGGCATTGAGTTTGACTACTGCTGCGTTCATGCCGCCTTTGCGCTGCGCGAGGATGGCTTCGAGACCATCATGGTCAATTGCAACCCCGAAACCGTGTCGACCGATTACGACACCAGCGACCGACTCTACTTCGAGCCACTGACCCTCGAAGATGTTCTCGAAATTGTCGCCCTCGAAAAACCCGAGGGCGTGATCGTTCAATACGGGGGGCAGACGCCTCTGAAGCTGGCCCTCGCGCTCGAGGCCAATGGCGTGCCGATTATTGGTACGAGTCCTGAGTCGATTGATATCGCCGAAGACCGTGAGCGCTTTCAGCGCCTCCTCGAGAAACTCGAATTACGCCAACCGCCCAACCGGACGGCTCGCACCGAGGCCGAAGCCACCAACCTCGCGACCGAGATCGGCTACCCGCTCGTGGTGCGACCCAGCTACGTATTGGGTGGGCGCGCGATGGAGATCGTCCATGACCGCAAAGATCTCGAGCGCTACATGCGTGAGGCCGTCAAGGTCTCAAATGACAGTCCGGTGTTGCTTGATCGTTTTTTGAACGACGCGATTGAAGTCGATGTCGATTGCGTCGCCGACGGCAAACGCGTCTACATTGGTGGCGTGATGGAACACATTGAGCAGGCCGGCGTCCATTCGGGGGACTCCGCCTGTTCGTTGCCCCCGTACTCCCTCGAATCGGATCTTGTGATCGAGATCCAGGAGCAGACGGCGCAGATGGCGCGGGCCCTCCACGTGGTCGGCCTGATGAACGTGCAGTTCGCGGTTCAGCGAGATAGTGATGGCCGTGCGACCGTTTTTGTCCTTGAGGTCAATCCTCGGGCCTCGCGAACGGTGCCGTTCGTCTCGAAGGCGACGGGTATGCCCTTGGCCAAGATCGCCGCCCGTTGCATGGCCGGAATCTCGCTCGATCAACAAGGCATCGGGGCCGAGGTCGTGCCGCCCTATTTTTCGGTCAAAGAGGCCGTGTTTCCATTCGTCAAATTCCCCGGGGTCGACACCTTGCTGGGTCCAGAGATGAAATCGACCGGCGAGGTGATGGGGGTCGGACACAGCTTTGGCGAGGCCTTCGTCAAGAGCCAGTTGGGGGCCGGGGTGCGTCTGCCCAGCGGCGGCACCGTGTTCATCAGCGTCAGGCAGGGCGACAAACCCCGTGCCGTGCAGATTGCGCGCGAATTACATGACCTTGGCTTCAAGCTGGTCGCGACCCGCGGGACCGCCGCCGCAATCACGGCGGCTGCGATTCCGGTCGCCGCAGTCGCCAAGGTCCAGGAAGGTCGGCCGAACGTGGTCGACCTGCTCAAAAATGGGGAAATTGCGCTTGTGATCAATACCGTCGATGAGCGCCGGTCCGCAATTGCTGACTCCAGAGCGATTCGGACCACTGCCCTGGCTCAGCGGGTCACCTACTACACCACAATCGCCGGGGCCCGTGCCGCAGTCGAGGGGATGCGGCATTTGCGTGGTCTTGAAGTCTATTCACTGCAGGCCCTGCACGCTGGTTTGCAGGGATAAGGAGTCACCATCATGGCAACTATTCCATTGACTGTTCGCGGCGCTGAGCTCCTTCGACAGGAACTGCACCGGCTCAAGCATGTCGAGCGTCCGAGCGTTATTAACGCCATTTCGGAAGCACGCGCGCAGGGTGACCTGTCCGAAAACGCGGACTATGACGCTGCCAAAGAGCGTCAGGGATTTATCGAGGGGCGCATCCTTGAACTTGAATCCAAACTGTCCAATGCCCAGGTCATTGATCCCAAAACGGTCAATGCGGATGGCAGGGTGGTGTTTGGGTCCACCGTCGACCTCGAAGACCTCGATGCTGGCAAGCAGGTGACGTATCAGATTGTCGGCGACGATGAGGCGGACATTGCTCAAGGCCTGATTTCAGTTTCCAGCCCAATCGCCCGATCCCTGATTGGCAAGTCGCCGGGCGACGTCGCGGTCGTTCAGGCCCCCGGCGGTCGCCGGGAGTACGAAATTCTGGACGTCCGCTACCTCTGATCCGGGTTGACGGTTAACCGTCAACGGTTCGGCTTTAACTATCCCGACGGCGACGAAACACCGGCGCACCGGGTGACGCCGCTCTCGGCGCGTGGCCCGGGCGAGGCGGTGCTGCATCGCGCTCGCCGAATCGCCTCGGGGCAGTCGGACGGTCCCCAAATGAGCGGCGCGGTGCGGCGTCCCGTTCGCCAAAGCGCCCGGGGACTGGCGGACGGTCCCCAAACGAGCGGCGCGGCGCGGCGTCCCGTTCGCCAAACGGGCGTGCTGCCGGGGGGCGGAAATCTGATGGGGTACGCTCACTGCGTTCCGGCGCTCGGCCCCTGGGCGCGGTGGCATTTCGAATGGGGCCGCGCCAACGCCCCGGCTTCACCGGTTCGGCCCGCGGCCGCAAGGTGATGCGCTCTCGGGGCGGAGCCTCCGGGAGTTTTCGGTAAACGATCAGTAATTTGCCGATTGCCTGAACCGGTTGGACCCCAAGTTGTCGACAAATCGCATCCATCAAGACCTGGCGCTCATCCCGGTCGGCATCCAGCAAGCGGATTTTGATCAGACTATGGGCATTCAGGGCCCGATCAATTTCAGCGAGCACAGGTTCCGTCAAACCGGCTCCGCCGATCATAACCACGGGCTTCAGGGGGTGGGCTTTGGCGCGGAGCGCCTGGCGTTGAACCGGCGATAAGACCGGCGTCAAAACCAGGGGCGTCGCAGGGCTGTCGGCGACGGGCGCGGGACGTGAGTCTGGGAAAGCGTCATTATTCATGTCCGCATTGTAGTAGGGGGCGCCGAGTGGCGAAGAATCGATTCAGCAAAGCCTGGCTGCACGACCATATCAATGATCCCTATGTGAAGCTCGCGCAGAAGCATCAGTACCGTTCGCGCGCAGCATTCAAACTGATTGGGATCGATGACGAAGAGCGTCTGATCCGCCCAGGAATGACCGTCGTTGATCTGGGCGCTACGCCTGGAAGTTGGTCGCAAGTCATTCGGGAGCGACTCGGTGGAGGGGCGCAGGGGGCGGTCCGAGGCCAAATCTTTGCGATCGATATCCTGCCGATGGAGCCGGTGGCGGATGTGACTTTCCTGCACGGGGACTTTCGCGATGATGCGGTCTTGGCGCAATTTGAGTCCTTGCTGCAAGGCGCCCCGGTCGATCTGGTGCTCTCGGATATGGCCCCCAACCTCTCGGGCGTTGGTCTGGCGGACGCCGCAAGAATGTCGCACGTCGTGGAGCTGGCCCTCGAGTTCGCGCAACGCCACCTGCAGCCGACCGGTTCGCTGCTGGTGAAATGCTTCCACGGCAGCGGCTATAGCCAATTGGTCGAGCGCTTCAAGGAGACGTTTGTACGAGTCGTCCCCAAGAAACCAAAGGCTTCAAGAGATGCGTCGGCCGAGACATTTCTGCTGGGCCGAACACTCAAGGTCCCATCACGATCGGGCCCTGATCACAATCCGCCACGTTTGAGCCGCTGAGTGGCAGCCTCAAATCGAGGGTTCGTCAGGATTGATCGGTTTTTCCGACCTACAAACAGAGCACAAAAGAGTATTATTTTAGGTTCGTCTAGGTTAGTCCCCGTCAGTCCTTACCCCTCATCGATTGACGATCGCAGGCAGGAGCCCAAGCGTTGAACAATATGTTTTCGAAGGCAGCCGTCTGGCTGGTGATCGCTCTGGTCCTATTCACGGTATTCAAGCAGTTTGATACCCGGCAGGCCCGTGGCGTTGATGTTCCTTATTCGGTCTTCATGGAAGACGCCAAGTCGGGCCGGATTGACTCCGTCGCCATTGATGGGCGGACCTTGCGCGCTCGGACCAAGGACAACCAGCCCTTGACCGTGTACTCGCCGGGCGACATCTGGATGGTGTCGGACCTGATGAAATTTGGCGTTAAGGTCCAGGCCAAACCCGATGAAGAGCAAAGCCTGCTGATGAGCATCTTTATCAGCTGGTTCCCGATGCTCCTGCTGATTGGGGTTTGGGTTTTCTTCATGCGCCAGATGCAAGGTGGTGGACGCGGCGGTGCGTTTTCATTCGGCAAAAGCCGGGCCCGAATGTTGGACGAAAACAACAATTCCATTACCTTCGCAGATGTCGCCGGATGTGACGAGGCGAAGGAAGAGGTCAAGGAACTCGTCGACTTTCTGCGGGACCCCAGCAAGTTCCAAAAGCTCGGCGGCAAGATCCCGCGCGGCGTCCTGATGGTGGGTTCGCCCGGTACCGGTAAAACCCTGCTCGCGAAGGCGATCGCGGGCGAGGCGAAAGTGCCGTTCTTCAGTATTTCGGGTTCGGATTTTGTCGAGATGTTTGTTGGTGTGGGTGCGGCCCGGGTTCGCGACATGTTCGAGAACGCCAAAAAGCACGCGCCTTGCATCATCTTTATTGATGAGATTGATGCGGTCGGCCGCCAGCGCGGTGCTGGCCTGGGCGGCGGCAACGATGAGCGCGAGCAGACGTTGAATCAGATGTTGGTTGAGATGGACGGTTTCGAGACCGGACAGGGCGTCATCGTGATCGCTGCGACTAACCGCCCAGATGTGCTCGATCCTGCGCTGTTGCGTCCAGGTCGTTTTGATCGCCAAGTGGTCGTCCCATTGCCTGATATCCGGGGTCGCGAGCAAATTCTTACAGTGCACATGCGCAAGGTGCCGATCGCGCACGATGTCAAAGCCGACATCATTGCGCGAGGTTGCCCAGGCTTTTCGGGCGCGGATCTGGCCAACCTGGTCAATGAGGCGGCCCTATTTGCCGCCCGTCGCAGCGCGCGCGTGGTCGAGCAGCAGGATTTTGAACGGGCCAAGGACAAAATTATCATGGGCGCCGAGCGGCGCAGCCTGGTGATGCCCGAAGACGAGCGGCGCAACACGGCCTACCACGAGTCAGGTCACGCCATCGTCGCCAAGTTGCTGCCAAAGACGACAGACCCGGTTCACAAGGTCACAATCATCCCTCGCGGCCGTGCACTTGGGGTCACCATGCAGTTGCCTGAAGGCGACCGTTACAGCATGGATAAAGAACGGATGCTCGCCACCATCGCTGTGCTCTTCGGAGGGCGCATCGCGGAAGAGTTGTTCATGAATCAAATGACGACTGGCGCATCGAACGATTTCGAGCGTGCAACGCACCTGGCGCGGGACATGGTCACCCGTTACGGCATGAGCGCAGAGCTTGGGCCTATGGTCTACGCCGAAAACGAGGGCGAGGTCTTCCTGGGCCGCTCCGTGACGCGGCAGGTCAACGTGTCTGAGGCGACGATGCAAAAGGTCGATTCCGAAATGCGGCGGATCATCGATGAGCAGTATCAGGTGGCCTACAAGATCCTCGACGAGCATCGCGAAACAGCCCATCTCATGGCCAAAACGCTGCTTGAGTTCGAGACGATTGACGCGGAACAGATTGACGACATCATGGCTGGACGCGCTCCGCGTCCTCCGCGGGACTGGTCGCCGTCGGGTGGGACTGGGGCTGGTGGTTCTGGTGGCTCGCGCCCAGACGCCGCGCCAGTTGTTCCGGAGGCTGCGCCTGAGGTTCCGGTCGCTTAAGGGCTGGCAAGGGCAGTCAAGGGCCGCTAAAGACCATTTTCTTGGCGTCGTTTCTTGAGTGTGGGCGGTTTCGGCTCAGCCTGGATCGCCCGCTGGTGATGGGTATTCTGAACGTCACGCCGGATTCTTTTTCCGACGGTGGGCAGTACGCGAGCCCGGATCTCGCGTTGAGGCATGCCCAGCAAATGGTCGCCGAGGGCGCCGATATGATCGATATCGGTGCAGAGTCAACCCGACCGGGCGCTCAACCCATTGATTCCACTTCGGAACTGCGGCGACTGATGCCAGTCCTTGAGGCCCTGGTGCCGCTCGGCGTTCCAATTTCGATCGATACCCGTCGACCCGAGGTCATGCGAGCCGCGCTGGCGATTGGGGCAGACTGTATCAATGACGTTCAGGCCCTTCAGGTCGAAGGTGCTCTGGATGCCGTGCGCGAGTCGAACTGTGCGGTTTGCCTCATGCACATGCAGGGAATGCCCGATACGATGCAGGCCGCTCCCCAGTATCGCGACGTAGTGACAGAAGTCGGGCAATTCCTGAGCGATCGTGTGCAGGCGGTTCAGCGCCTTGGGCTGGCAGCGAATCGCCTCTTGGTCGATCCGGGCATCGGCTTTGGCAAGACGCTCGAGCAGAATCTCGCGCTGATTGGGCGCCTCTCTGAACTCGCGCCGGAGGTTCCAGTTCTGATTGGCCTTTCACGTAAGCGGATGGTTGGTGACCTGACGGGCCGCCCGATTTCGGAGCGGTTGCCCGGCAGCGTGGGGGGCGCACTGGCCGCAATCGCGAGGGGCGCTGCGGTTGTTCGTGTGCACGATGTGGCGGCGACGGTCGATGCACTGATGGTTTGGCGAGCCGTGATGAGCGGACCCACGGAATTGAGGGGCAATGAACGATGACACGTAAGTGGTTTGGTACCGATGGCATTCGAGGTCGGGTGGGCGAGACGCCAATCACCCCAGAGTTTGTGCTGCGACTGGGCTATTCGGCAGGCAGGGTACTGGCCCATTCCGCGGACAGGGGTGAGCAAAGAGCTCCCCTCGAGGGGTCTGCGCAATCGTTTGGGCGGCGCAGTCGGCCGGTTGTTCTGATTGGCAAAGACACCCGCGTGTCCGGTTATTTACTCGAATCCGCGCTCCAGTCGGGGCTCGCCGCCGCCGGCGTGGACGTGATGCTCTCAGGGCCGCTTCCAACCCCCGCGATCGCGTATCTGACCCGGGCGTTGCGTCTATCGGCTGGCGTGGTGATCAGCGCGTCGCATAACCCGTTTGATGACAACGGCATCAAGTTTTTCTCTTCAGAGGGCGATAAGTTGCCCGACGCCATTGAGGCCAGGATTGAGGCAGAACTGGATTTGCCGCTTGGTTGCGTTCCCTCGTCGGAGCTGGGCAGAGCACGCCGCATCGACGATGCAGCTGGTCGGTACATTGAGTTTTGCAAGAGCACATTCCCTGCCGAACTCGATCTTCGGGGTCTCCGATTGGTCGTTGATTGCGCGCATGGAGCGGCCTATCACACAGCCCCGTCCGTTTTTCATGAGTTGGGCGCCGAAGTCATCCCGATCGGCGCGTCTCCGAACGGTCTAAATATCAATGACGGTGTTGGCGCGACTCATCCCGAATCAGTCGCCAAGGCGGTCGTAGCTCATGGTGCAGACTACGGCATTGCGCTCGATGGCGACGCCGATCGATTGGTTATTGCGGACCGGTCCGGGCGGATCTACAACGGCGATGAGTTGCTTTACGCGATCGTGATCGATCGCCTGCGCCGCGGGGCGGTCGCTGGCGCAGTTGGGACCCTGATGTCTAATCTGGGGCTAGAGCAGGCTTTAATGCGGCACGGTGTGGGTTTTCAGCGCGCGAAAGTCGGTGACCGCTACGTCCTCGAAATGCTTCGGGCTCGGGGCTGGCTCTACGGTGGGGAATCGAGCGGGCATCTGCTGGCCCTCGATTGCCACTCGACCGGCGACGGCGCGATCAGCGCGTTGCAAGTCCTCGCCGCCATCCGGTCAAGCGGGCGCGAACTCGCTGAACTCATTGGCGATATGGTCCTGATGCCCCAAAGGTTGCTCAACGTTCGGGTTAGACCAGGGTTCGACTGGGGCAGCCACGCACCGTTGCGTCGCGCGCAAGCCGAGGTTGAAGCCGAACTCCAGGATCGTGGTCGCGTGCTGATTCGAGCGTCTGGGACCGAACCTGTCTTGAGACTGATGGTTGAGGTCAGTGATGCCGAATTGGCCGATCAATTGGCCCAACGACTGGCAGATGCCGTACAAGTCGCCTGAGTTCTGGTACACTTTTGCCTCTTTCGGGGCGTAGCTCAGCCTGGTAGAGTGCTTGCTTTGGGAGCAAGATGTCGGAGGTTCGATTCCTCTCGCCCCGACCATCCGTCTCCAGGTTCATTTCGGCGTTTTTGGGCTGAACCTTCGTCGGATGTCCGAGTTAGATCCCCGGGCTTTCTGCCCGTAGCTCAGTTGGATAGAGCATCAGCCTTCTAAGCTGAGGGTCACAGGTTCGATTCCTGTCGGGCAGGCCAGTTTCCGCGCTGCGCTTGTACGGTTTTTGCGGTCGGTGGTGGCTGTAGCTCAGCGGTAGAGTCCTGGATTGTGATTCCAGTTGTCGTGGGTTCGAATCCCATCAGCCACCCCAACATGACCTCCCATCAGAGGGTCGCGCTGCGCCTCCCCAACCCTTCCGCAATCAGCGCCAGTAGTAAGGAATTGAGCGATACGCCCTCAGTTTTTGCTCGGGCAGTAAGTTGCATGTGCATTGATCGTGGGAGTCGCGCCAAAACTTTGCCAGACGCAGACGCCGGAGTGAAGTCGTCCACATTGAAAACCGGGGTCGGGACTTCTTGCCCCATATCTGCCATCGCACTGACTGTGGCGATGAAGGCTTCTCGTCCATCCGCGATCGCTTCAAGTTCGGTTTGCCCGTCTGCTATCACGCCTGGGATGTCTGGCATGCTAAACATAAAGCCGCCGCCGTCAGTCGCATCAATGGGGCTCACCACATAGCTGTAGGCTTCGAACGAGAAGGCAGGGTTCACTTTTGTGACTGTCTTGACGGTCATGGCTCACTCCTGAATTTGATCAATGAGGGCAACGAAGCGCCTGATGTAGATGGCCTTAACCGGTCGATGGGCCGGTACCGATAGCTGGTTCAGACGCATTGCTGCCAGCAATTTGATTGCTGTGCTCATCGTTAGCGTGA
>CAIPGD010000549.1 GCA_903864485.1 uncultured bacterium
ATCTGATAGAGCCGAGAGACCGGATAGGGCCGACAGGTCCGACAGGTCAGACCGACCGGGCCCTGCGAACAGCGGGAACCGGGCGAAAGACCAGCAGCCAGGGGACAAGAAGTAAGCTGGTGGACTCCGGCTTGAGGCGCTCGATTCCGTTCTATTGGAAATAACGCTGTGTTTGACTTTGAACCTGTTCATGCGGCGATGCGCCGTTATGTTGAAAGTGATTTGCTGGCGGGCCTTTCAAGTGCTGTGCTCCGCGGTTCCGAGTTGGTTGACCTGCATTGCGTTGGTTGGGCCGACCGCGAGCAAGGGGTTGCGCTGAATCCTCAACATCTGTTTCGGATTTTCTCCAACACAAAGCTGATCACGTCCTGCGCGGTGCTGCGGATGATGGAAGAGGGCCGGCTCGGGCTGGACGATCCAATCGAAGGCTATCTGCCGCAACTGGGCGCAAGAAGGGTACTGCGCACAGGGGCGCACGATCTCGCCGACACCGAGCCCGCCCGTGGGTCGATCACGGTAAGGCATCTTCTGACGCACAGTTCAGGCTTGACCTCTGGAATCCTGGACGCGCAGTCGCCGCTGTATGCGCCGTATCTGGCGAGCGGGGTGCGCGACCCGAACACGACGCTCGCAAGCATGGTCGACGCGCTGGCCGATTTGCCATTGGCGTTTCATCCCGGCACGCAGTGGGAGTACTCGATGGCGACCGATGTGCTTGCCCGACTGCTCGAAGTGGTCTCAGGTCAGGCCTTAGATCAAGTCCTGAAGGAACTGATTTTCGAGCCGCTGGCAATGAATGAGACCTGGTTTTGGGTTCCGCCAGATCAACAGCACCGACTCGTGGCGTATTACGCCGGAGCAAGTCTCACGGACCCGATGCGCCCAGGCTTGACCCGGACCGACAATGCACCCTATCCCGAGGCTTATCGACGTCCGTTTGCCCGGCTATCCGGCGGGGGTGGGTTGGTCTCAAGCCTCGGCGACATGATCAAACTGGTCCGAGCGCTGATGCGCCCAGATCCCGACCGGCCGCGGCGAGCAACCAACAGTTCAAGCCAAAGCCCCATTTTGAGGCCCGAGACACTTGACCTGATGATGCAGAATCATCTCGCGGATGGCCTTTGTCTGAAGAGTTCGGCGTTTGGCGAGGTCCGTGGCAAGGGCCACGGACTGGCGGGGGCTGTCACCCGAGTGCCGTCAGGAATGGAGTCGCCGAACTCGGTGGGGGAGTTTCACTGGGGCGGTATCGCCGGAACGCACTGGTGGATTCACCCAAAGCATCGACTTGCGGGCGTTGTCATGACACAGCGACACTGGGCGTTTTGGCACCCTTTTGCCTTTGACTGGAAGCGAGCGGTTTATCAGACGGTCTTGGGGGCTTGAGAAGCAGTTCGGCCAGCCACTCGACCTGAGGTCATGGCCCACGCCAGGTGCAGCCCGTGCCCTTTGAGCATGAGGCCGCTTTGGCCGTTGCCCCCCGCGGCAAGCAGACCCGCAATGACCGCGCCATCGGAATCAAGGACCCGACATTGGGGGTCAATCGATGCGCCCCCCTCGGTCACGGTCAACATGGCATTGCAGGGGCCGAGGGCGAACAGTCGGCCCGATAGGTGTTGGGTCGCAACGCTTAGGCGCGTTGCCTCCAGGCCAAGTGCGCGCGCAAGCGCGTTCGCGTCTGCAGCCCAATGGACCAGATCAGGCCTGCCGCGTTCATAGTCCTGAAAATAAGCAAATGCGATCCCCGGTGCGGTCGAAATGAAATCGGGAAATTTCGAGAACCGCCGGGCAATCGTCTCATCGCCGATGACATAACCGGTGGCTCCAGGGCGCAGGGCTAACTCTGCTGCCAGACGGTTCGCAGGACCGACTTGGTCGCCGGATCGGTCGACGATCACCGCGCCTGCCTGAAAGAGTGGGTCAGCCGGTGACATGTGAGCCACCAGGAGTGGCTTGGCCAACCAGCCCAGAACGGTCGGTGGCGCCTTGGTCAGAATCAAGGCGGCGATTTGGTGAAGCCACCGCCATTGCGGCAATTTCGAAATCCAGGAGATTCGGTTGGGCGCACTAAAACGCAATTGTGGGCCGAAGACGCCATCCAGTCGCTTGAGCGCCGCACCCGCCTGCTTGGCCAGCCGGTGTCCGTCACCCGTGCTGTTCGGATTGATCGGGATGGCGCGCGCGGCATTCGGGCTCAGGTGAGCCAATCGCCAGGCTGGCGAAGCACTGTAATCGCCAGCGGCGAGGATCACCGCCCTGGCGGTAACCGGCGTGGAGGCTGCGGCCGGGGCGGTTGGGACAGCTGGGACAGTCGGCAGAAAGCGCACGCCCCTGACCACCGATCCCTCCATGATCAGTTCGCTGACCGACATGCTAAACCGCACTTCGACGCCCAATCGCCTCGCCTGTGCGGCGAGTACCTGAAGGTAGACATGACCCGCCGGCACCGCATTGTGCATGCGGGGTACCCGATTGGGTGGTTCGGGGTATGGCCCGACAAAAACGACGCCTAGGCGCTCAAGCCAATCAAGCGTCGCTCCGGACTCTCGAGCAAGCATGTCCCGCAATCCCTGGGTATCGGGTGTTTGTGGCGTCGCAATGGCCATGTCTTCTGCAAAATCTGCTGCCTGATCCGCAATACCCGCTGAGGCTTGCATGCGCGTTGCAGCTGCTGCAAATGAACCCACCGAATACGAGGTCGTACCGAGCAGCGCGGGGAGTTTCTCAAGAACCAGAACCCTCGCACCGGCTTCGGCGGCGGCGCAAGCGGCAGCGAGCCCGGCCCCTCCGGCGCCAATGACAATCACGTCATAGTCGATCGATCGGTCCAAACCGGTGGGCAGTGGTCGGGACGCTGTCGCCGTCATGGGGACGGTGTGGTCCTGTTCAGTCCGCGGTAATGTTGTTTTCGCGGATGATCTTGGCCGATCGGGTCACATCCTGGCGGATGAAATCGGCGGTTTGTTCCGGTGAACTCCCAACGACTTCCATCCCTTGGAGAAAGAATTTTTCCCGGATGTCAGCTGC
>CAIPGD010000550.1 GCA_903864485.1 uncultured bacterium
AGGCATTCCCGCCCGATGTACTCCGTGTCGTGACCGGAGGCGTTGAATTGGCGCAAGAATTCGCGGCGCTGCCCTGGGACCATTTGTTCTTTACCGGGTCAACTCGCGTCGGACGTGAAGTCGCCAGAACCGCCTCCGCTAACCTCACCCCAGTGACACTGGAGTTGGGCGGCAAATCGCCAACGATTGTTTCTGCAAGCGCTGACCTCGAAAGGGCTGCGGCCAGTCTGGTCATGGCCAAAGCACTCAACGCAGGTCAAACCTGTATCGCGCCGGACTATGTGCTGGTTCACGAGAATCACCGAACTGCGTTCGCTCAGGCCTTCAGTCAGGCACTCCAAAAACAGTATCCCGAGCTCGGTGACACACCCGATTACTCTTCGCTCGTTAGCGATCGGCATTTTGATCGGCAGCTGGAACTGCTTCAGGACGCGCGCGACCAAGGCGCCAGCATCCTAACCCCGGACTGGGCCCCCAAGCTGCCAGATCGGAGTCGACGTCGCCTCGCGCCGACACTGGTTATCAACGCCACAGCCGCCATGCGGGTGATGCAGGAAGAGATTTTCGGGCCGCTGTTGCCAGTACTTTTCTACGAGAAACTCGATACAGCTTTCGAGATCATCGGCCAGCATGATCGACCCCTCGCGTTGTATTGGTTTGGTCAAAGCGCCGAGGAAGAGCGACGCATTCTTCATGAGACCATTGCAGGCGGCGTAACGATCAATGACTGCATCCTGCACATTGCGCAAACCAATTTGCCGTTCGGCGGCGTTGGGGCCAGTGGCTACGGGAGCTATCACGGCGAATGGGGCTTCAAAAATTTCTCCAAGCTCAAACCCATCTTCAGACAGTCCCCCTGGTCGGGAGCCCACCTGATGCGGGCCCCGTACGGCAAGATGTTTGACTGGCTCGCGCGCGCCATGGGCGGGAGAGGTCAAAGTAGCCCATAATTCGACAAACTTAGTTTCGACACTTCGAGTGCCAATACTTATTGGCGTAACCCAAATTAACCACTAGAACGACCCACAAGGACACAACCCGATGACAGCCAAGTACGAAGCCCACGGCACCGTCGCCGTGATCACCCTGCAAAACCCGCCCGTCAATGGTCTGGGTTTCGCAACCCGACGGGATATCGCGCACGGAATCGAGCAGGCGCAGGCTGACCCGGCGATTACCGCGATCGTGATCACCGGTGCAGGCAAGGCGTTTTCGGGCGGCGCCGACATTAAAGAGTTTGGTTCACCGATGGCGATCGCGGAGCCCAACCTGGGCACTTTGATCGGTATCTGCGAAGCGGCCAACAAGCCCATCGTGGCTGCGATCCATACGGTCTGCATGGGCGGCGGGCTCGAACTCGCCATGGGTTGTCACTATCGGGTCACCGCGCCTGGAACCAGCGTTGCGCTGCCTGAAGTCAAACTCGGCCTACTGCCTGGCGCTGGCGGCACGCAACGCCTGCCACGCGTCCTCGGGGTCGAGACAGCGCTCAACATCATCGTGAGTGGCGATCCTGTAAAAAGCGAGGTGCTCGCGAGTTTGCCCGGACAGAAGCTGTTCGACCGCGTGATCACGGGAGACCTGATGGAAGGCGCGATTGCCTTCGCGCACGAAATTTCTGCAACCCGACCGCTCCCCCTGGTTCGTAATCTGAAATGTACTCATCCCAATGCGGATGCTTATTTTCAGTTCACGCGCAATACCGTCGGCGCGATGTCGAAGAATTTCCCGGCCCCCTTGCGTTGCATCGATGCCGTGGCCGCGTCGACCAACCAGAAGATCGACGCAGGTCTTGCGTTCGAGCGCAAACTGTTCATTGAATTGATGCAAACGCCGGAAAGCAAGGCGCTGCGCCACGCCTTCTTTGCCGAGCGGGCGACCAGCAAAATCCCCGATGTCCCCGAAGACACCGCGGTCCGCCCCGTCAACAAAGTGGCAGTGATCGGCGCAGGCACCATGGGCGGTGGCATCACGATGAATTTCCTCAACGCAGGAATTCCGGTCGTGATGCTCGAGACCAAGCAAGAGGCACTTGATCGTGGCGTCGCGACGATGCGTAAGAACTACGAAGCTCAGGTCGCGAAAGGCAAGTTGGCGCAAACCAAATACGAAGAGCGGATGGCCCTTCTGTCGACCACGCTCAACTACTCGGACCTCGGCGATAGCGATCTCGTGATCGAGGCGGTCTTCGAGGAACTCGAGGTCAAGAAAGCCGTCTTCGGGCAACTCGACGCGGTGATGAAACCCGGCGCTATTCTGGCGTCGAACACGTCGACGCTCGACGTCAACAAGATCGCGCATTTCACCAAACGTCCGCAGGATGTCGTGGGGATGCATTTCTTCAGCCCCGCGAACGTCATGAAGCTGCTCGAAGTCGTTCGAGGTGCCGATACGGCCAAGGATGTCTTGGCCACGGTCATGCAGATCGGCAAGAAGATCAAAAAGACCTGCGTGGTCTCAGGGGTCTGCGACGGCTTTATCGGCAACCGAATGATCGAGCAATATAGTCGTCAGGCGGGCATGTTGCTCGATGAGGGATGCACGCCCTCACAGGTCGACAAGGCGATTGAGAAGTTTGGCTTTGCGATGGGTCCGTTCCGCATGGGCGACCTCGCAGGTAACGACATCGGCTGGGCGATCCGCAAGCGCCGCGCCGTCGAACGTCCCAATATGCGGTATAGCCTGACCGCGGACCGGCTCTGCGAAATGGGCCGTTTTGGTCAGAAAACAAGCGCCGGCTGGTATGACTACAAGCCGGGCAAACGCGACGCAATCCCATCGGCATTGGTCGAGCAGATGATTGTGGATTATCGGACGAGCATCGGCCGCACCCCCCGCAAGGTGAGTGACGAAGAGATTGTCCAGCGTCTGGTTTTCGCCCTCGTCAATGAGGCGGCCAAGATCCTCGAGGAAGGCATCGCAAGCCGGGCGAGCGACATCGACATGGTGTACCTCACGGGCTATGGATTCCCTCTCCATCGGGGCGGCCCAATGTGTTACGCCGATACGGTCGGCCTCTACAACGTCGCTCAGGCCATGAAGCGCTTTGCTCAAAACCCCGATGACGATCCTGCGTTCTGGCAACCCGCGCCCCTCCTGGCGCGTCTGGTGGCCGAAGGCAAATCGTTCAGTTAACTCATCCTTGGAATTGTCATGACTCAAGCTGTCATTGTCTCTACTGCCCGTACCCCCCTGGCCAAGAGCTGGCGCGGTGCATTCAACATGACCCACGGTGCCACGCTGGGCGGACACGCCGTCAAGGCCGCGGTCGAACGTGCAGGCATCGAAGCCGGCGCCATTGAAGATGTCCTGATCGGCTGCGCAACCCCTGAGGGCGCGACCGGTTCGAACATTGCACGCCAGATCGCCCTGCGTGCCGGTCTGCCCATCACCGTTGGCGGTGTGACCGTCAACCGCTTTTGTTCGAGCGGCCTGCAAACCATCGCCATGGCCGCGCAGCGCATCATCGCCGGCGAAGGTGACGCCTATGTGGCGGGTGGTGTCGAAAGTATTTCCTGCGTTCAGCAGGAGGCCAACCACCACATGATCGCGGATGCCTGGCTCGCCGAGCACAAACCCGAGATCTACTGGAATATGCTGCAGACGGCAGAAAACGTTGCCAAGCGTTATCACATTCCAAAAGAGCGCATGGACGAGTACGGGGTCGGCAGTCAGCAACGCGCCTGCGCTGCCCAAGAGGCCGGACTGTTCAATGCCGAGATTGCTCCGATCACGGTCACCGCGGGTGTAGCCGACAAAGTCATGGGCCTGCGCAGCAAAGAAGTGACCGTCAGTGCAGACGAAGGTCTGCGCCCCGGGACCACGATGGACGCAGTCCGTGGCATCCGCAGTGCGGTACCCGGTGGCGTCATCACGGCTGGCAATGCGAGTCAGTTCAGCGACGGCGCCGGTGCCTGCGTTGTAGTTAGCGAAACCTATGCGCAACAAAAAGGTTTGCACCCGCTGGGACGATTCCTGGGCTTTGCGATCGCAGGTTGCGAACCCGACGAAATGGGTATCGGCCCCGTGTTTGCGGTGCCGAAGGTCCTGAAGCGCCTTGGTCTCACCGTCGCCGACATTGACCTCTGGGAACTCAACGAGGCCTTCGCGGTGCAGGTCCTTTACTGCGCCGACACCCTGGGCATTCCAATGGACCGGCTCAACGTCAATGGTGGAGCCATTGCAGTGGGCCACCCCTACGGTGTCTCCGGACAACGCCTCACCGGCCACGCGCTGATCGAGGGCAAGCGTCGCGGCGCCAAGAAGGTCTGCGTGACGATGTGTATCGGCGGCGGCATGGGCGCTGCCGGGATTTTCGAGGTCCTCTAAAAGCCTGTCATGCGCCCGATTCTTGACTATTTGTTGTATGACTGGCTCGACGTCGAGGGCCTGACCGATCGCCCACGTTTTGCGGACCATAGCCGTGAGACATTCGATCAGGTCCTTGACCTCAGTGAGCGGTTGGCGCGCGAGAAATTTGCGCCATTCAACCGACTGGTCGACACCGAAGAGCCTCGTTTTGATGGGGAAAAGGTCATCCTCCCGCGGGCAACCCATGAGGCGAACCAGGCCTACGTTGACTCGGGTCTGCTCAGCGCATCCCAGGATGCGGAGTTTGGCGGAATGCAATTGCCGTTCGTACTCGAGTTAGCGGCAAACGGATTTTTCTCGAAAGCCTCCGTCAGCATCGGCGGGGGACTGTTGACGGTTGGCAATGCCAATCTGCTGATGGCACATGGCACTGAAGTCCAGAAGAATGTTTTTGCATTGAACGAATTCAATGGACGTTTTTCGGGGACGATGTGCCTGTCCGAACCGCAAGCCGGATCGAGCCTGTCCGATATCGTGACCCGGGCGACCCCGGATGGCGATCACGCCACCGACGACCCGCTCGGCCCCCGGTATCGACTGCGCGGCAACAAGATGTGGATCTCAGCGGGCGAACACGAACTGGGTGAAAACATCATTCACCTGGTGCTCGCAAAAATCCCGGATTCGCAAGGGCGTTTGATCCCCGGTGTGAAGGGGATCTCGCTCTTCATCGTTCCCAAGCACCTGGTGGGTGTTGATGGTCAGTTGACGGGTGAGCGCAATGACGTTGCACTGGCCGGGCTGAATCACAAATGCGGCTGGCGCGGTACCACCAATACGCTGCTCAATTTTGGCGAGGGCAAGTTCAAACCGGGCGGGCAAGCCGGAGCGATTGGGTACTTGGTCGGCAAGCCGGGCGACGGACTGCGCTGCATGTTCCACATGATGAATGAGGCCCGGATTGGGGTCGGCATGGCCGCCGCGATGTTGGGGATGGCAGGCTATGAGGCGTCTCTCGCTTATGCCCGCCAGCGCCCGCAGGGCCGGCCGCTGCAATCGGGCGGAAAAGATCCTAGCCAGCCGCAGGTACCCATCATCGAGCATGCCGACATCAAGCGCATGCTGTTGGCCCAGAAGGCTTATTGCGAAGGAGGATTGGCGCTGGAGCTTTACTGCGCCCGACTGGTCGACGAACTGCACACCGGCGATGAACTGGCCGCTCGCGAAGCGAATCTCCTGCTGGAAATCCTCACCCCCATCGCCAAGAGCTGGCCCAGCGAGTGGTGCCTCGAAGCCAATAGTCTGGCTATCCAGATCCATGGCGGTTATGGCTACACCCGCGATTTTCCGGTCGAGCAGTACTGGCGCGACAACCGCCTGAACATGATCCATGAGGGCACGCATGGTATCCAGGCGCTTGACCTCCTGGGTCGCAAGGTCCTGATGCAGGATGGTGCGGCCCTCAAAGCGCTCGAGCGTGCGATCCGCCAAACGATTTCCAAGGCGCACGAGTTACCCGAGTTTGCGAGCCAACTCAGCAGCGCACTCGACTCGCTTCTGCAAGCCACCGAAGAAGCCTGGAGCAGTCAAGTTTCTGAAGAAGCCCTTGCCAACGCAACGCCTTATCTGCAGGCCTTTGGGCATGTCGTGATGGGCTGGATCTGGCTTGATGTCGGGGTGGCTGCGACCCCCGCTGCATCGGCGCTGACCTCGGGCTTACTGTCTGCCCTGCACTACTTCCACGCTTATGAACTCCCTAAAGTCGATGCCTGGCTGAAGGTCGTACGCGAACGCGAGTCGGTCTGCCGGAACATGCCCAACGACTGGTTCTAAATTTAAAGATTTGTTTAGAGATTTGAAATGCTGACGCTCTACGACTTTGAAATGGCCCCCAGCCCGAGGCGTGCGCGGATTCTGCTTGCGGAGAAGGGCATCGCCTACACAGCCATCCAGGTCGATTTGCGTCAGCAGGAGCAACTTGGCGACGCTTTTCGCGCGATCAACCCTCGTTGTACCGTGCCGGCACTGCGACTCGAGGACGGCGGGATTCTGACCGATAACGCCGGAATCGCCGCCTATCTCGAAGCGACCTACCCGGAGCCCCCAATGATGGGCCGAACCGCGCTTGAGCGGGCAGAGGTCGCGAGCTGGAATGCCCGCATCGAAATGGAAGGCTTCATGGCCATCGCAGAGGCGCTGCGCAACAGCGCGCCCGCCATGAAAGACCGTGCCCTGACCGGCTCGGTGAACTATGCGCAGATCCCTGAACTGGCCCAGCGCGGCTTGGCCCGTGCCCAACAGTTTTTCGTCGAATTGGATGCGCACCTTGCCGGGCGCGAGTTCGTTGCAACCGAACGGTTCAGTCTGGCCGACATCACAGCGGTCGTTGCGCTGGACTTTGCACGGGTCGTCCGTATCAAACCCGGCGATGATCACCCAAACCTGATGCGCTGGCGCAAGGCAATGGGCGAGCGCCCGTCGATGGCCACCTAAGAGGGAGCGGCCGAGCCATGGTTTCGACCCTCGTACTCAGCGGCGTCCCGGGGTCGCCCTACACCCGCAAGATGGTCGCTCTGCTGCGCTATCGACGTATCCCTTACCGCTTATTGCAAACGGCTGGCACACCGGCTGGCATGCCAGCGCCCAAAGTGCCCCTGCTACCGACGTTTTATCTGCCTCGCAAACACGATACGTCCGAAGCACGCGACGAGTCCCTTGAAGCGGTCACCGATTCCACCCCGCTCCTGCGCCGATTTGAGCGCGAGTTCGAAGGCCGCCATTCGTTGCCGGCCGATCCGGCCTTGGCCCTGGTGGACGCCCTGATCGAGGACTATGCCGACGAGTGGCTCACGAAGGCGATGTTCCATTACCGCTGGAGCCACCCGACCGATTTTGCCAAGGCCGAGAAAATCCTCCCATGCTGGAGTAGCGAACCCCTCGACGATGCGCGTCTCGACGAGTACGGTCGGTGGATCAGTAGCCGTCAACACGCCCGGTTACGCTATGTCGGTTCCAACCCGACCACGGCGTCGGTGATCGAATCCAGCTATGAACGGTTTCTCGACGCGTTCGAGACGCATCTGGGCCACTACCCGTTCTTATTGGGCAAACGACCTGGTGCCAGTGATTTCGCAGTCTATGGCCAGCTGACCCAGCTCACCCAATTTGATCCAACGCCCATGACGATCGCGATCCAGCGGTCGCCCAGGGTCTATGCGTGGGTCACGCTGATGGAGGACCACTGTGGCCTCGAACCGCTCGAGAGCGACTGGTTCTCAAGTGCAGAACTGTCTCAGGGCGAGATCCCCAGCTTGAGAGCGATCCTCAACGAGATTGGTCGCGTTTACCCGCCCTTACTGATTGCCAATGCCGCTGCGTTACAAGCCGGCGCTACGCAGGTAGAAACCGAAATCGACGACAAGCCCTGGGTGCAACAGGCGTTTCCCTATCAGGCGAAGTGTCTTCTCTGGTTGCGCCGTGACTACGACGCGTTGAACCCTGAGGACCGCGCAAGGGTTGATCCGATATTTTCTGGAACGGGCTGCGAGGCCTTGTTCGCCGATGCCACCGATCGCCGCCTCCAATGACCTGATCGACTCGCCCTATGCGGGTCGACGGCTGATCGTCACCCTACTCCTGCTAACTCTTGGGAGTAGCAGCATGTATGTCGTGTCGGTCGTGTTGCCCGCGGTTCAGCAAGAATTCAGCGTCTCGCGCGCGGATGCTGCACTGCCCTACACGCTGATGATGCTCGGGTTCGGACTGGGCGGAGTCGGAATGGGCCGCCTGGCCGACCGCTTCGGTGTACAGGCTCCTTTGATGCTCGGTTCGGCCGGCGTGACTGCAGGGTTCATTGCGGCGGCATTTGCCCCCAATTTACTACTGTTCGCATTAGCCCACGGCATCTTGCTGGGCCTACTGGGCAGTTCGGCCACTTTTGCCCCCCTGCTTGCCGACACCGCCCTGTGGTGGAACCGGCGCCGGGGAATTGCGGTGGCAGTCTGCGCCAGCGGTAACTATCTGGCGGGAGCCGTCTGGCCACCGTTGGCCCAACAGGGAATCGAACTCTGGGGCTGGCGTCAGACCTACATTGCTCTGGGGCTCGTCTGTGGCCTCGGAATGGCATTACTCAGCCTCCTTATGAGCAAGCGTCCCCCAGCGAGCGCAGGCTCCCCCGCTGGCCCGGTCCAGTCAACGACCCCCTCGTCGATCCCCGGAAGACCTTTCGGTCTCAAGATCTCGCACGCCCAGGCGCTTCTTTGCGTCGCCGGTGTCGCCTGTTGTGTCGCCATGGCAATGCCCCAGGTCCACATCGTGGCTTACTGCGCCGATCTTGGATACGGTGCGGCCCGTGGGGCCCAGATGTTATCCGTCATGCTCGCTTTTGGAATCGCCAGCCGATTAATTTCAGGCTTCATTTGCGACAAGATCGGCGGCCTGCGCACGCTGCTACTCGGCTCGATCCTGCAAGGGCTGTCGTTATTGCTGTTTTTGCCCTTCGACAGCATGCAATCACTCTTTTTGATCTCCGCCACGTTTGGACTCTTTCAAGGCGGCATCGTGCCGTCCTACGCCATCATCATCCGTGAGTACTTTCCACCCGCGGAAGCCGGGCGAAGGGTCGGCGCAGTGATCTTCGCGACCCTGGTCGGGATGGCATTGGGAGGTTGGATGTCGGGCAAGGTGTTTGATGTCACCGGCTCTTACCATGCTGCATTTTTGAATGGCATCGCCTGGAATCTTCTCAATCTAAGTATCGCAAGCTGGTTGCTCTGGCGGGTTAGTCGATGAATCCGAACCTCTACATTCACCGCGTTGATTACCGCGCTTCGCAAGATGGGTTGCACCTGCGGCAACTGCTTGATCTCTATGCCCGCGATCCGATGGGGGGCGCAGAGCCACTGGCCGCGAGCGTGCTCGAACGGCTCTGCGATGATTTGGCTCGCCGCCCCGATGCAGCGAGCTTTTTGGCCTATCGAGGCGCGGAACCGAGCCACCCTAACAGCGACCCCACCAGCGCCCCCACCAGCGACCCCCTCGGTTTGATCAATTGCTTCGAAGGCTATTCAACCTTCAAAGCCCAGCCGCTCCTGAATGTGCACGACATCGTTGTACATCCCAAGGTTCGCGGTCAGGGTGTTGCTCAGGCCCTGCTGGCAGCAGCCCAACAACTGGCTATTGAGCGTGGCTGTTGCAAGCTCACCCTTGAGGTCCTCAGTGGCAACACCGTCGCAATGAACGCTTACGACCGTTTCGGGTTTAAGCACTACCAACTCGACCCCGAT
>CAIPGD010000551.1 GCA_903864485.1 uncultured bacterium
CAGCGCCAGTTTTGCGTAGGCCGCTAACGCATCGGCGTCATGAATGGCGTGGTACGCGCTGATCCAGTAGGCTTTGGCCATCAGAAAATCTCCCTTTGTTTTACGGCAGTAAAGCATATAGAACCCAACTCTGTCGATTGATCCTCATGAAAACTGCGATTGTGAATTTAGGTCGAATCGTCTCCGGCGATTGGCGAGCCCCCTGGGTTGAGGGCGACGCGATTCTGATGAATAACGGAAAAATCCTCCAGGTCGGTACGGTCTCAGATGCCGACCTCGCGCAGTGCGACGTGGTGATTGATGCCGATCGCGCGACAGCAATTCCCGGGTTGATTGACTCGCAGGTTCACAATACATTTGGCGACTACACCCCGCGCCAGAAGACCGTCGGCTTTCTGGAAAGTTATGTCCATGGCGGCGTAACAACAGCGATCAGCGCCTCTGAGGTCCATGTGCCCGGGCGCCCAAAAGATCCCGCGGGGGTCAAGGCGCTGGCCGTCGCGGCCATGAAATGCTTCGAGCACTACCGCCCTGGCGGCATGCGGGTATGGGCGGGAGCCGTCATCCTCGAACCGGGCCTGGTTGAGCGCGATTTTGAAGAGATCGCCGCACAGGGCGTATGGCTCGCCAAGGCTGGATTTGGTGGGGTCAAGACGCCGTACGACTACGCCCCAATGATCGCTTGGGCCAAAAAACATGGCATGACCACGCTGGTGCATACCGGAGGCTCTTCGATCCCGGGGTCCTCCGGGATTTGGGCCGATCACCTGATTGCCATGCAGGCCGACGTTTCGTTCCATACCAATGGCGGGCCGGTTGCGATGCCCGATGCGGACTACCCACGTCTCGTGCAGGAATCCAGCATGGCACTTCAGGTCTGTACGGCTGGCAACCTACGCACGACTCTGCTTTTGGGTCATTTGATCCGCGAAGCCGGGCAGTTCGACCGGTTCCTGATTGCGACCGACACCCCGACCGGCTCCGGGATCATGCCGCTGGGCATGATGTACACCATCAGCCATCTGGCCAGCCTGGGCAACATGCCACCCGAGATGGCGATTGCCGCCGCGACCGGAAACAATGCGCGGGTTTATCGAAGGAACTCGGGCTTCTTGCAGGCGGGCAAAGATGCCGACGTGGTGCTGATCGACGCCTGCGTCGGCGGGTCAAAAAACGATGCGCTGAGCGCCCTTGAGAATGGCGATATCGCGGCGGTGGCCGCTGTCATCACCGATGGCGTGCCCCGATTTGTCGGACGCAGTCGCAACACTCCTGCCCCAATGAAATCTATCCGGATTGCTCAGAACCGTGTGCCGCAGGATTTCGGTGGCTCCGCCCACTAGATCATTTTCAGACTCCAGCATCGAACCATGATGATCAACAAACCTTCGACATCGACCCAATTTTCGATCCGCCGCTGGTATACCTACGAAGAAGAAATTCTGGCCACCGAGATTCATCATCCTGCTGATGGCCATCCGATTCGGAAGATCGTTATTGGCGCTTGCGTTCGCAATCCGTTTGCTAACGGCGCATACACGGCCGACCTGAGCCCCGTTGTCGATCAATCCGCCGCGCTCGGAGAGGCTTTTGGTCAGCGCATCTTGAAGGCACTGGACGGGGACCTCCATTCC
>CAIPGD010000552.1 GCA_903864485.1 uncultured bacterium
ATGGTCGGGCAGACCAGACCGTTCGCCCAGCGCAAACGGCTCGATCGCTCCGATACCCGCGGCGTGTGCCTGGGCGGCCGATTCGGCGTCAATCAGCAGTCCGAATACCGCCTGTTCAGGGCGCGCCTCAAGTAAAGCCGCCAGTAAGCCCGTCGTGTCCCCGTTACCGCCAGCGCCGGGGTTGTCCTGGGTGTCTGCAAGAACAACGGTTCGACCCGGGCGCCCGACATCGATCGCTCTGGCGACCGCTTCTTGCGGGCTGTAGAGCCGCATGACGAAGTGTGCCTCCGCGTCACGGACGCGTTGCGCAAGTTGCTCGGCGGCGAACTCAGTCTCCTCCAAGGTTTTAACCGACCCGGTTGCCATGCCGTCGGAACGGGCGCCAATCGCAATTACGCTCATGCCGCAATCGGAGATGTCGGCCATTGGAAATCCAGGCGCGAGGGTAAGCGTCACTGCTTCGCGGCGCTCGAGTTCTTCAAGAAACGCGAAGAGCATCCGGCTGGGTTCGATGGTCGAGCATTGGGCCGGCAGCGGAATCAACCAGTCAAAGCGCTTCAGCACCTTGGGCGCTGCGGGCAGGCCTCGGCGCCGATCATCAATCAACTGGCAAAGTAAGCGGGCGGCCCGCTCACCGGTCTGCGCCATATCGATATGCGGATACGTCCGATAGCCCACCAGGCCATCGCTTAGATTGACCATCGCCTCAGACACATTGGCATGCCAGTCGATACTGGCAACGACCGGGATCTCTGGCCCAACGATCAATCGAACCCGGCGCAGTAATTCACCCTCGCCGTCGTCATAGGATTCGGTGACCATCGCCCCGTGGAGGTCGAGATAAACCCCCGCGAGTGGTCCGTTCGAAGTTTGAAGACTTGGATCGATGGCTGCTTTTAGAGCGCTGAGAATCGCCCCGGCGATCGTCTCGAACGCTTCGTTCGTTACCCGGGCACTCGGACTCGCTGCGGCCCAGGCGAGGGGCTCGATCGCGAAACCGGACTGCGTCAGGGTCCTGATCGCGCCAGTGGCTGGCAAATTGGCGCCGGCCAACCCCGCGAGCATCGCATCGCCGCTGGCAAATGGTGGCCAGGCGCCGCCGCGAGAAAACGACGCTAAGGTCGCCGGCGATGGAGCGAAGGTATTGGTCTCGTGCTGGAAGCCGCCAACGGCAATCCGATGTCTCAAATCCATGGTCAGAACTGCTTCGACGCGAATTTCAGCCTTGCATCGCTCGCCAGACCATATAGCCCGCAAGGAGATAAAGGATTACTGCGAAGATCCGTTTGAGCGATGCGACCGGTAGCGCATGGGCTGCCTTTGCCCCGAGTGGCGCTGTCAGGACGCTGGCGCAGGTCACCGCGGCCAACGCCGGTAACCAGACGTAACCCACGGCGAGAGGCAGTGATTGGTGCCATCCCGCGATGACGTAGCCGATCGTTCCGGCCATTGCGATCGGAAAGCCCAAAGCCGCGCTGGTCGCGACAGCCTGATGCATCGGCACATTGCACAGGGTCATTAGGGGTACCGAGATGAACCCCCCCCGGCGCCAACAATGGCCGAGAGAAAACCGACAAATCCACCGGCTGCAGCGCTCCCGCTGGCCCCAGGCATCGTTCGCGAGGGCGAAGGCTTTTTGCCGGTCAACATCTGGGTCGCCGAAAACCCCACAAACCCCGCGAACAAGGCGGCAAGCAAGGCGCCTTTGAGTTGCGCCGCGAACTGCGCGCCAAGCACGGAACCGACGACGATGCCCGGGGCCACCATTCGCACGATGTCCCAGCGAACGGCGCCACGCCGGTGATGAGCCCGCACGCTGGCGATCGAGGTGAACAGGATCGAGGCTAGCGAGGTGGCGACAGCGACCTTGACGATCTGCTCGGCAGGGAACGCCTGTTGGGTCAGAATCATCGTAATGAACGGCACCATAATCATGCCGCCGCCAATGCCGAGCAGCCCCGCCGCAAAACCCGTAAACGCTCCAAGCACTAACAGCCCCGCCAGCAGCAGGGGATCGATTCCAAACAAGGCGTTCTCCAGGTGGGCAGTCTTTAGGTCGACGACTCGGCCAGCAGGCCCAAAATCGTGTTCCATTCGGGGGGGGTGATCGGGGTAATCGAGAGTCGGTTGCCGCGCCTGAGCAGGATCATCTCGGTGAGATCGGCATGGGCGCGAAGTTCGGCCAGGCTCAAGGTCCTGGTTTTTCGGGTGACGCGGACGTCGACCAACTGCCATCTCGGCGCTTCAAGCGACGCTTTCGGATC
Source organism: uncultured bacterium (assembly GCA_903864485.1). Taxonomy (GTDB): domain Bacteria; phylum Pseudomonadota; class Gammaproteobacteria; order Burkholderiales; family Burkholderiaceae_E; genus RFPW01. The sequence goes on from CAIPGD010000552.1 coordinate 2,265, forward strand.
AAAGTACTTTGATCCCGCATCGAACTGGGTCGCATCGGGGTAGGGCGTTGACGCGACTTCGGCCAAACCAACAACACCTGGCAGGGCACACGACGAGTGATAAAACAACACCCCGTCCTGCAAACGCATCTGGTCGCGCATGAAATTGCGGGCTAAATAATTTCGCACGCCGAACCACGGCACCGTCGCGTTAGGCATCGCGAGCACGTCGTCGACCGAGCACTCCTCGGGCTCGCTTTTCATTAACCAGTAATTCATGGGTGTCGACGGTGGGTCTGTCCCGCGGGTGCCGTCAGGCCGGCATCCCGAACCTGGTGGTTCAGGTCGGCCACAGCTTCTTCCACATCAGGTTCATCCGACAAAGGGACGATCACAACAGTGGTTGAATGAATGCCGCGGCCTGGGGGCGATCTATTGGTTCAAGGAGTGTAAGGCCTTGACGAGCACCGCAGGACAGAGCCCCAGTGTATCCGAGCCTGGGTTTCTAGGACAGCGCTTCCTGTCGGGCGATCTCGGTTTGGATTTCTGCCGAGAGTTGACGGGCGCGAAGACGCAGGGCGATTTCGTCTGGACTGAAGACCGGCGCTTGTTCAGTGCGACGGGCGATCAATTCGTGGGCGAGCTGAATCGCTGCCATGACGGCGATCCGGTCGAGTGATGTCGCCCGCCCGGCTTCGCGGATTTGACGCATGCGGACATCGACCTCACTGACGGCGGCCAGTAACGAGGTTTTTTCCTCCGCAGAGACTGCGATCCGGAAATCGCGGTCGAGGATTCGGACGTCGACGGGTTCCATCGCGATCAGCCCTTGGTTACAGCGGAGAGTTGGTGAAATCGGACGACGTCACGGAATGCAGCTCGGTTGGGGGGCCGGCCTCGTGTGGCCCTGCATTCTGGATCGCTTCGTCGAATTCTGGACTGACGGCCAGTTCACTCAGGCTGGGCAAGCGCTCGAGCGCAGCCTCGACACGGGCGCGCGCTTCGGCCGAACGACGTTTCAGCCGATCGATATGCGATTGCGTCTCGTTGGCGAGTGCTTGCGCCTCTTCAGCCCGGACCTGAGCCTCAATGACCCGTGTCTGAGCCTCATCACATCGGGCCTGCACCTGCGCAAGGCGATCACGCAGAGCGCTGTTTTCATGCGAGAGACGGCGGGTCAGGCCCAGCAGTCGCTCGACACCCTCGACAATTAGTTTTAAATCATCATCCATGCGTTGGGATGTTAGGGACTCGCCGTGTGGGGGTCAAGCCGCCGTTGCAGAAGTTTGATGGGCGCTTCGGTTAGCATCGGGTCATGCGTTTCCTGCGTGTCTTCCTGTTCCCGCTGCTTTTCTCGATCTGGTTCGCAGGTTCGTCCGGTTTATGTGGGCTCGTGCAGGCTCAGCCCGCGCCAGCCCAAGTTCGGCCCTCTGGCGCCCCTACACCAGTTCTGGGCCCCGTTCGGGTTGGCGCGCTCGAAGCCGAATTAATCGCAGACCGGGCTACCGTTGCTCCGGGGCAGGCATTTCGTTTGGGTTTGCGCCTCAAGCACGATCCGCAGTGGCATACCTACTGGCGCAACCCTGGTGATTCCGGATTGCCAACCCGTTGGCAGGTCAAGTTGCCATCCGGATGGTCGGCGGGAGAAGTTCAGTGGCCTGCTCCTCATCGCATACGGGTCGGGCCGATGGCCAATTTTGGCTACGACGGCGAGATCGTTCTGCCGCTCAGTGTGACCCCGCCCGCAGGTCTGGCGGGTCAGGACGTCCAGCTTGAAGCCACCGCCACGTGGCTGGTTTGTCGCGAAATTTGTGTCCCCGGTGAGGCGTCTCTCGCGATCCGCTTGCCCGTGTTGCAAACGAACTCGCAAGCCAACGCACAAGCCAACGCCCAATCTGACAAAGAGTCTGCCTGGGCCGCTCTGTTCGCCGCGGCGGATCGATGGATCCCAGATCCCAATCAGGTCATTAAGGCCCGCTGGTTTGCAGAGGGCAAGCGCCTGGTGTTGACGTTCCCGCCGCAGCCGACTGCCGCGCTCTCCACCCCGCCCTCTACTTCGTTGGAATTCACCTTCTTCCCGGAGCGTGAGCGGATGGTGGCCCCCGCAGCCGATCAACAACTCGAGCGTTTGTCCGATGGCCGCTGGCGGCTTGGCCTTGAACTGGCGCCAGATGCGATTCCAAATGCGCCGCCCAATGCTAGGCCCAATGCGGAATCCGTTGACACGTTAGACGGTGTCTTGCGCCTGAGCGGACAGGCCTACCAAGTTCGGGCAACGCGGCAGAGCGGTTCAGCACCGTTATCCGGGGAGCCGATCGGCGTTTCTGTGTTGGCTAATGTGGCTAATGGGTCGAACGTGACTGACACGGCCAACGCGTCGAAGGTGCCGGCCGAGCGGTCACTGCTTTCGCGACTCGATCCGACCGCCGGATCAACCTCGACGACATCCGCCACCTCTGCCACCTCCGCCACATCCGCCGTAAACGTCGCTCAGTCAGGTGCTGCCATCGATCCGCTGGCGCTGGGTTTGGTGCTCGCTGGCTCGTTACTGGGTGGACTGCTTCTTAACCTCATGCCCTGTGTTTTCCCGGTCGTGGGTCTCAAGGTCTTGGGCTTTGTGCAGGATGCCGGTGGGGATTCGGTCCGGGCGCGCCGGAACGCCTTTGCGTTTGCCGCTGGGGTGGTGGCCATGTTCCTGGGCTTGGCTGCGTTGATGCTTTTGTTGCGAAGCGCCGGTCAGGCCGTGGGCTGGGGTTTCCAATTGCAATCCCCCGTCGTTGTGAGCCTGCTCGCACTCCTCTTCCTGGCGCTTGGGTTAAATTTTTCCGGGGTGTACGAGATTGGGTTGCGCCTCACCACGCTGGGGGTCTCCGGCGGATTTCAAAAGGGTTCCTCGAACGGTTCCTCAAACGGTTCCTCAAACGACTCGTCCCACGGCATCGGCCCCTCATTTGCCGCAGGATTACTGGCAGCGGTCGTGGCAACGCCTTGTACGGCACCCTTTATGGGGGCCGCGGTCGGTTTCACCCTGACCGCAGC
>CAIPGD010000553.1 GCA_903864485.1 uncultured bacterium
GCCAAGCAGATTGCCGACCCTCAGGTGCGTAACCGCGGAACCATTGGCGGCGATATTGCCCACGGTGACCCTGCCAATGACCACCCCGCCCTTGCCCTCGCACTCGACGCCACCTTGGTGGTCCGCGGTCCGGGCGGGGAGCGCAGGATCAAAGCCGAAGATTTCTTCCTAGGCACCTATATGACCGCACTGGCCGAGGACGAGATCCTGGTCGGATTGCGGGTCCCCGCCCTGGCCCATGGCACAGGCTGGGCCTACGAAAAACTCAAGCGCAAAACTGGGGACTGGGCCACCGCCGGCGCTGCGGTCGTCCTGCGCCTCGACGGAGGTGTCGTGAGCCATATCCGGATCGGCCTGACCAACCTGGCAGCAACGGCACTCCGTGCCGAGGGCGCTGAAGACGTCCTGCGCGGGCACCCCCTCACGGAGGCAACGATTCAGGCGGCTGCCGATGCAGCCATGGCTGTTTGCGATCCTGCGGATGATCTTCGCGGCGATCGCGAATACAAAACTGCCATGGCCGGACAGATGGTCAAGCGGGCACTGCACGCTGCGGCTGCGCGCTGCCACTGAAATCACCGGCTGCCCCTAAGTCTCCCCTTTTGCTACCCATTCGCATCAGCGAACGACCCCAAGGAATTTCCCATGGCCAAAAAGCTCGTCACCCTTAAGGTCAACGGCCGCACGCATGAGAAGGCCGTCGAACCACGCACCCTGCTCGTTCATTTCCTGCGTGAAGAACTCAATTTAACCGGCGCCCACATCGGCTGCGAAACGAGCCATTGCGGTGCCTGTACCGTCGACATCGACGGCCAATCCGTCAAGGCCTGCACCCACCTTACGGTGCAGTGTGAGGGCTCGGAAGTCCTGACCGTCGAAGGCCTCGCCAACGCAGGTGTTCTGCATGCGGTTCAGGAAGGTTTCTATAAAGAGCACGGGTTGCAATGCGGTTTCTGTACGCCCGGGATGCTCGTGCGTGCCTATCGCTTCCTGCACGAAAATCCGAACCCAACCGAAGACGAAATCCGCCACGGCATGAGTGGCAACCTCTGTCGCTGTACGGGTTATCAGAACATTATCAAGGCAGTGCAGTACGCCGCCCGTCAACTTCAACAAGCCGCTGTCGCGCACAAGGAGGCCGCATGAACGCTCCAACCGACCCCACTCTGCTCGAGCGCACCTCGGCCCTGCAGGGCATGGGCGACAGCCGCCTTCGCAAAGAAGACGCTCGCTTCATCCAGGGCAAGGGCAATTATGTCGATGACATCAAGATGCCCGGCATGCTGCACATGGACATCGTGCGCTCGCCCTACGCGCACGCTCGCATCCGCAGTATCGACAAGTCCGAAGCGCTCAAGGTCCCCGGTGTCATTGCCGTTTTGACCGCCGATGATCTCAAGCCCCTCAAGTTGCACTGGATGCCGACCTTGGCCGGTGACGTGGCGGCTGTTCTGGCGGACGAAAAAGTGCACTTCCAGATGCAGGAAGTCGCTGTCGTGATCGCTGAAGATCGCTACGCGGCGGCCGACGGCGTTGAAGCCGTCATCGTCGAATACGAAGAACTCCCTGTGGTGATCGATCCGTTCGAGGCGCTCAAACCCGATGCACCAGTGCTCCGTGAAGACCTCGCCGGCAAGACCTCCGGCGCACATGGCCCGCGCGAACACCACAATCACATCTTCACCTGGGACGCGGGTGACAAAGACGCCGCCGATGCTGCATTTGCAGCTGCACCGGTCACCGTCAAGGAACACATTTTTTACCCCCGGGTTCATCCTTGCCCGCTCGAGACCTGCGGTTGCGTTGCGAGCTTCGATCCGATCCGCGGCGAACTCACCACCTACATCACCTCGCAGGCACCGCACGTGGTGCGCACCGTCGTTTCCCTGCTTTCTGGCATCCCCGAGAGCAAGGTCCGCATCATCAGCCCCGATATCGGTGGGGGTTTCGGCAACAAGGTCGGCATTTATCCCGGCTATGTTTGCGCAATCGTGTCGTCAATTGTTTTGGGCAAGCCGGTCAAGTGGGTTGAGGACCGGATCGAAAACATCTCGTCAACAGCCTTTGCCCGCGATTACCACATGGACGGTGAACTCGCGGCTACAGCCGACGGCAAGATCACCGGCCTGCGGGTCAACGTGGTTGCGGATCATGGCGCCTTTGACGCTTGCGCCGATCCAACCAAGTTCCCAGCCGGACTGTTCCACATTGTTTCGGGTTCGTATGACATCCCGGCCGCCCACGCAAGCGTCAAGGGCGTCTACACCAACAAGGCTCCGGGCGGTGTGGCATATCGTTGTTCATTCCGCGTGACCGAAGCGGTCTATCTGATCGAGCGCATGGTCGACGTATTGGCACAGAAGCTCAACATCGACAAAGCCGAAATTCGCGAACGCAACTTTATCCGCAAAGAACAATTCCCCTACACCAGTGCATTTGGTTTTGAGTACGACTCGGGCGACTATCACACCGCCCTGCACAAGGTGTTGGACGCATGCGATTACAAAGGACTGCGCGCTGAGCAAGCCGCCAAGCGGGCCGACCCAAACTGCCCGACACTGATGGGCATTGGCCTGGTCAGCTTCACCGAAGTGGTTGGCGCAGGTCCTTCCAAAATGTGTGACATTCTCGGCGTTGGCATGTTCGACAGCTGTGAGATTCGGGTCCACCCGACCGGTAGCGCATTGGCTCGCATGGGTACGATCACCCAGGGCCAGGGTCACCAGACGACCTATGCCCAGATCATCGCGACCGAATTGGGGATTTCAAGTGAAGTGATCCAGGTCGAGGAGGGTGACACGTCGACAGCCCCCTATGGTCTCGGAACCTATGGCAGCCGATCAACCCCCGTCGCGGGTGCGGCGATTGCCATGGCGGCGCGCAAGATTCATGCGAAGGCGCGCAAGATCGCTGCCCATCTGCTTGAGGTGAACGAGAACGATCTCGACTGGGAAATCGATCGTTTCAATGTCAAGGGCGATCCCACCAAGCACAAGACGATGAAGGACATCGCCTGGTCGGCCTATAACAACGTCCCAGCGGGTCTTGAGCCAGGCCTTGAGGCGGTGCATTACTACGACCCACCAAACTTCACTTTCCCGTTTGGTATTTATCTATGTGTCGTTGACATTGATCGCGGCACGGGCGAGACCAAAATCCGCCGCTTTTATGCGCTCGACGACTGCGGTACCCGAATCAACCCGATGATCATCGAGGGCCAGATTCATGGCGGTTTGACCGAGGGATTTGCGGTTGCGATGGGTCAGCAGATGCCCTTCGATGCACAGGGTAATCTGTTGGGTAATACCTTGATGGA
>CAIPGD010000554.1 GCA_903864485.1 uncultured bacterium
CGTTGCCTTGATTGCCCTGCTTGCCCAGATTACCTAGCAAGCCCCGGGTCCAACCACCCCGCGCTGCAAGCCCTTAACGCTCCCCACACTTGCCCCGAAACGCCGAGCGTTCGACTTTACTTACCGATACAAAAGCGCCCGAAAATCGTACCCAACAAGTCGTCAGCGCTGAATTCCCCCGTGATCGAACCGAGCTGCGCCTGCGCGAGGCGGAGCTCTTCGGCAAACAACTCCAGCGCTGGTAAGCTTTCCCGGGCCTCACGATCGGCGGAGTTCAGATGCTCGCCTGCGACGAGCAAGGCTTGCAGATGCCGCTCACGAGCGATGAACTCGGGCTCCACCGCGCTGAGCCCCGCGAGCTCGCGCAAGCGTTCGAGCAGAAGCGCCATGCCCGCACCGGTTTGGGCAGATAGCCGGACTTGACCCGCGTCGGCTCCGAGCCTTGGCGCTGGGTCAATACCTGCAGCCAGTCCATCGCGGTCAATTTTGTTGCGCACCCGAAGCACCGGTACCTGCGCGGGTAGGTGCTTGCCAAGACAATCACGCGCATAGTCCATCGATGGAGCCAATTCAAGCCGATCCGCCGGTGGGGCAGGATCATCGGCTTCAACCAATTCGAGTACGAGATCGGCTCGCGTTACCGCCGCCAGGGTCCGTTCCATCCCGATGCGCTCGATCGGATCGATGCTTTCACGCAAACCCGCCGTATCGACCAGGGTCATGGCGAGGCCCTGCACATCGAACGCGTGCTCGATCCGATCGCGCGTCGTCCCAGCCAACGGTGACACGATCGCGAGGTCCTGTCCGGCCAAGGCGTTTAGCAAACTGCTTTTGCCGACATTGGGCGCCCCGATTAGAACGACCGTCATCCCCTGGCGCAGACGCAGCCCCTGACGCGCGCCTTCGAGCAGTTGCGCCCATTTCGACCGGATCGCATCGAGGCGGCCCTGCGCATCCCAATGTGCGAGCACGTCCACATCGTCCTCTTCCGGAAAATCAATCGTCGCCTCAATCAGCGCCCGCAATTCGATGACGGCATTCACCAATGTATTGATCTGATCTGAAAATCGACCCTCGAGGGCACGCATCGCCGCCCGCGCCGCGGCGGTCGTGGACGCGTCAATCAGGTCGGCAACGGCTTCGGCCTGGGCCAGATCCATCTGTCCATTCAAAAACGCACGGCGGGTAAATTCCCCAGGTTCAGCCAGGCGCAAACCGGGCGCATGCGCTCGGCCAAGCTCTAGCACCCGGGCCAGTAGCTGCCCCATCACCACGGGGCCGCCATGGCCTTGCAACTCGATCACGTCCTCACCGGTATACGAGTGCGGTGCAGCGAACCAGAGCATGATTCCGCGGTCAATCGGTTCACCCCTGGCATCACGCCAGCTCACGAGCGTTGCATGGCGCGCCATCAAGAGTTGGGGTTGACCGCCCGATCCCCGCGCGCAGAGCACCTTCGCAAAAGCGGCCAACTGCTGACCGCTGATCCGAATCACGCCGATCCCCCCGCGTCCGGGGGCGGTTGCGATCGCCGCTATCGGGTCACGCTCAGAGGTCGCCATGCTTGCTCAACGTGGCCCCCGTCGCCCCTTCGGCTTGTGCTGCCTGTGCTGCGCGAATGCTAAGCGCGGCCTCGTACGCGAACTCTCCCGCCGCGAGGCGTCGCTCAAGCGCGGTCGAATCGAGGCAAAGGAACGAATCGACCTCGCCATCCGTATTCACCGGGATCCAATCCGGTTCGACCGTGAGCATAAACACCGTAACCCGTTCGTTCTGAACACCGGGCGCGACCCGACGCCAAAGCTCGAACTCGCTGCAGCCACCCGCCAGCGCCGTTTGATCTTGCGTC
>CAIPGD010000555.1 GCA_903864485.1 uncultured bacterium
AGACTTGCTGAAGACCACGGTGTGGCGCCTTTGCCGCTGGCGCAATGGCCACACGCCTGCAATGGTTGCGAATGCAATTGCCGGTGAAATAATTCCAAGCCGTATCATTGACCGACCGCCCTCGGCCGAGCTCCGGCCAGACCAGACCGATCAGGATTCGTTACCGCCCTACGACGTGTTGGATGGCATTCTCGAGCTTTACATGGAGCAGGGTTTGCCAGCTGAAGACGTCGTAGCGGCTGGATTTCCACCCGAGGCCGTGAGTCTCGTTGTGCGTTTGATGAGGATCAATGAGTACAAACGTCGCCAGGCGCCGGTCGGTATCCGGGTGACCCACCGCGGGTTTGGACGTGATTGGCGCTATCCGATCACATCGCGATTTCGTGAGAGCATCCCGATTGCCTGATCAAGGAGAACTGACCATGAAACGGATTACAGCGATTATCAAGCCGTTCAAACTCGACGAAGTTCGAGAGGCGCTGGGCGATGTGGGGGTTACCGGATTGACCGTCACCGAAGTGAAGGGATTTGGCCGCCAGCGGGGGCATACCGAGCTCTATCGGGGTGCCGAGTACGTGGTCGATTTTTTGCCTAAAGTCAAGATTGAGGTGGTTGTCTCCGACAGCGCGTTGGATGGCGCCATCGATGCCATCGTCAAGGCGGCCCGGACCGGGCGCATCGGCGACGGGAAGATTTTTGTGACTGCCGTCGAACAGGTCATCCGGATCCGGACCGGGGAGACCAACGAGGACGCGATCTAGTTCAATTTAGTTCACGTCGGTCTCGTGGCGTACGGCAGTTTCGTTGCGTAGAGCGGGGAACAGAATCACGTCGCGGATGCTGGGCGCGTCGGTTAGAAGCATGACGAGTCGGTCGATTCCGATCCCGCAGCCCCCAGCCGGCGGCATCCCGTACTCGAGCGCGCGAACGTAATCGGCGTCGTAGTACATCGCCTCTTCGTCCCCTGCCTCTTTCGCCCGGGCCTGCGCCAGAAAGCGCTCCGACTGATCTTCAGGATCATTCAATTCGGAAAAGCCATTCGCAATCTCGCGGCCGGCAATGAAAAGTTCAAACCGTTCGGTCACGCCCGGTGCATCGGAGGATTCTCGAGCCAGCGGGGATACTTCGACGGGATAGTCGATGATGTAGGTCGGGTCCCAGAGTTTCGCTTCAGCGGTTTCCTCAAACAATGCCAGTTGCAAGGCGCCAATCCCGGCGTTCTTGAGGTGCGGCGTTTTCGCGACGTTGACGGAGCGCTCACCGAGGGCGTGGACCAACCAGTCGCGATCATCAAAGGCTGCGTTGGCAAGGGACGGCTCGTGGGTCCGGATTGCGTCAACAATCGTGAGGCGCTCGAATGGTTTGCCCAGATCGAGTGCCCGACCCTGGTATTCCAACGCGGTTGTTGAGCACGCGTGGAGCGCAGCTGCTCGGAGGACCTGCTCGGTGAAATCCATCATCCAGCGATAGTCGGTGTAGGCGGCGTAAAACTCCATCATCGTGAACTCAGGGTTGTGGCGAACACTGACGCCTTCATTCCTGAAGTTACGGTTGATTTCGAAGACCCGCTCGAAACCGCCGACTACGAGTCGCTTCAGGTAAAGCTCGGGGGCGATGCGCAGGAACATCGCCTGATCGAGTGCATTGTGATGCGTCACAAAAGGCTTGGCCGATGCGCCACCCGGGATGGGGTGCAACATCGGCGTCTCGACTTCCAGAAACCGATGTTCGGTCATAAACCGACGCAAGGCATCGAGCGTTCGAGAGCGGGTAACGAAGGTCCGTCGGGTCGACTCTGTCACGATCAGATCGACATAGCGCTGACGGTAGCGGATTTCGGTATCAGTCAGGCCGTGGAACTTGTCGGGCAGGGGGCGGATCGATTTGGTGACGAGTCGCAGAGCCTGACAACGCAGCGACAGCTCGCCGCGCTGGGTTCTAAAGAGGACCCCTTCGGCGTAGACGATGTCGCCGAGGTCCCAGTGTTTGAAGGCCTCATGTTCTGCAGCGCCAACGCCGTCGTCATTCATCCATAACTGCAAGCGACCGTCGTGGTTGGCGTCCGCGCCGAGTTGGTGAGAGCCATCTTGCAAGGTGGCAAAACTGGCTTTGCCCTGGACCCGCTTCAGCACCATCCGACCTGCGATTTTGACCTGAACCGGCTCGGCCTCCAGGGCGTCGCGGGTATGGGTGGCAAAGCGGGTGTTGATCTCGGCGATCTGATGTGTTGGCCTCACGTCGTTGGGAAATGCGTTGCCTTGTTCGCGAAGCGCGCTCAGTTTGGCGCGGCGTTCTGCCAAAACATGGGACTCGCTGGGGATCGGCAGTTGGTCGTCGTCAGACATCAGTTCATTCTCCGGAGGGCGGTTAGCCCGGGCGATGCAGTAAGATTTCGGCAGTCAACGAATGGAAACATTGATGAACAAGCCGGTTGATTTTGGGGCCATAAAGGGCGATTGCGTTCCTTACCAGAAGCCTCAGCCCTGGGGCATGACCCCTGACATGATTCAGTACGACCTGATCGATGGCGATGAGCGACTCTGGGCGCCAATTTCGGAAGGCATCTGGTCGCGCCCGATTCATCTCAATGTCACGGGTGGTTTTTACGTGCACTTGCTGCGCGTGCGTCGTTCGGGTCTCCTGCAGCGCCATCGGCACTCGGGCCAGGTCCACGCTTACGTGATTCGTGGGAAGTGGCTCTATCTGGAGCACGACTGGGTGGCGCGTGCGGGTTGCTACGTGTTTGAGCCCCCGGGTGAGACGCATACGCTGGTCGTGCCAGATGATTGCACAGATATGGTGACGCTCTTTACGGTGCATGGCGCGCTGATGTACGTCGACCCGCAGGGTAATTCCACGGGGTATGACGACGTCTTTACTCGCATCGAGAAATATCGCGCGCATTTTGAGGCTGTTGGGCTCGGTGCCGACTATGTTCGCGAGTTTATGCGCTGAGATCAGAGTCCCTGCTTGAGGCTGGCCTGGATAAAAGGATCTAGATCACCGTCGAGCACTTTTTGGGTCGCGCTGACCTCCACGCCTGTTCGAAGATCTTTGATTCTGCTCTGATCCAGAACGTACGAACGGATTTGATGGCCCCACCCGACATCGGTTTTGGTGGCCTCTAACTCCTGCTGGGCTTCCATGCGCTTGCGCATTTCGAGTTCGTAGAGCTTTGCGCGCAACATGCCCCAGGCTTCATCCCGATTGCGGTGTTGGGAACGGTCGTTTTGGCATTGCACCACGATGCCGCTTGGCATATGAGTCATCCGAACCGCAGAGTCGGTCTTGTTGATGTGCTGACCGCCAGCCCCAGAGGCGCGAAACGTATCGATCCGGACATCGGCCGGGTTGATATCGACTTCAAATGAATCGTCGATTTCGGGGTAGACATAGAGTGACGCGAATGAGGTGTGGCGTCCCCCCGATGAGTCAAACGGGCTCTTGCGGACCAAACGATGAACGCCAGTTTCGGTGCGCAGGTGGCCAAAGGCGTATTCACCTTCGACCTTGATTGTGGCGCTCTTGATGCCCGCGATATCGCCTTCGCTTTCTTCGAGCAGCTCTGCTTTGAACCCCTTGCGCTCGCAGTACTTGAGGTACTGGCGCAGCAACATCGACGCCCAGTCCTGCGCCTCGGTGCCGCCTGCACCCGCCTGGATGTCCACAAAGCAGTTGGCGGGGTCCGCGGGGTTGGAGAACATCCGCCGGAATTCAAGGCCCTCAACACCCGCGCGGACTTGCTCGATATCTGTTTCAACTGCGATCAGGGTGTCGTCGTCGTCTTCAGCGGCGCCCATGTCGAAGAGTTCGTGCGCCTCGCCGGCAGCCGTGTCGAGCTTTTGCAGACTTAGAACGACGTCCTCGAGGGACTTGCGTTCGCGACCGAGTTCTTGTGCTCGTTTGGGGTCATTCCAGACTCCGGGATCTTCGAGCGACCGAACGACCTCCTCGAGACGTGACTTCTTCAGATCGAAGTCAAAGATACCCCCGAAGATCGAGGATCCGTCGAGCCAGATCGTCGATCGTGGTTTGCAAAAGGTTCAGGCGTTCGGCTTCCATGAGGGGTCCCGTGTGATCAGTGCGCGTGGTGCGTAACCCACTATTCTACAAGCGGCCATCATCCCGCCGACTCTGCATGGAGAATCTGTAACTCGATTTTGCTACGGCCTTGCCAGGTGTTTCGAACCGGCTGCCAAATCGCATGCAGGCGGTCCGGGGCTGGCTCGGCTCGGCCAAACCAGATTGCATCGATGGATCCGCTGCGGGTGTTTCCGGAACGGGCATTGCGCAGGGTTAACTTCAGGTGACCCGTGCCGACGGCGCGTTGCGCAAGCACCTGAAATTCGCTGTGAAAGCTTGGTACGGCAAAGCCTTGGCCCCAGACCGGGCCTTCCAGTGCGTCAATCAGACGGTCGTCGGCGAGCGCTGGGTCGAGTTCGCCGTCGGTTTCATGCTGGCGATGAAAAACGGCTGGGTCTGATAGGTCGGCAACTGCCTGATCGAGGGCCGTCCGAAACGCTTCGAGCGCTTCGGTTCGCAGGGTCAGGCCCGCGGCCATGGCATGCCCACCAAATCGAACAATTGCGTTGGGAAGTCGCTTCGACACGAGGTCGAGGCAATCGCGAAGGTGAACCCCCGGGATCGAACGGCCAGACCCTCGGTAAGTCTCACCGGCCGGCGCTAGCGCCACGACCGGGCGATGAAAACGCTCTTTGAGCTTGCCGGCGACAAGGCCTACGACGCCCTGATGCCATCCCGGATCAGACAGCACAATCACGCGACGCTCTGGGGCGGGCGTTTCAGCCAGGCTCGTAAGGGCTTCCTCTTGCATCGTACGCTCGACCTCGCGGCGCTGGCGGTTGATGGCGTCGAGCGACGCGGCGAGGTGTTGAGCCTGCGCGGGGTCGTCGGTCAAAAGGCACTCGATCCCCACACTCATGTCGGCAAGGCGTCCGGCCGCGTTGATCCGTGGCCCGACCGTAAAGCCGAGGTCTTGCGCGCTGGCTGTTCGGGGCTCACGGCCTGCGATGGCGAACAGTGCGAGAAGCCCGGGTTGGGCCCGCCCCGATCGGATCCGAGATAGCCCCTGAGCCACCATCAGGCGGTTATTCGCATCGAGGCGAACCACGTCGGCGACCGTACCCAGCGCAACGAGATCGAGCAGGCGTGCCAGGGGCGCCTCGCCGCCGTGCAGACTGCGCCGCCTGAGTTCTGCCCGTAACGCGATCAGTACGTAGAACATGACGCCTACGCCCGCGATGGCCTTGCTCGGGAAAGTGCATCCGCCGGCATTGGGGTTGACGATGGCATCTGCCAAGGGCAACGCTGGACCAGGCAGGTGATGATCCGTGATGAGCAAGGCCAGTCCCGCGTCTTGTGCCGCCTGCGCGCCATCGACACTGGCGATGCCATTGTCGACCGTGATCAGCAGATCAGGAGAACCGAGGCGCGGATGGTCGAGGGCGAGCGCGACGATCTCGGGGGTGAGTCCATAACCGGTTTCGAACCGGTTCGGGACCAGGTAATCGACCCGTGCCCCCATCATGCGTAGCCCCCGCACGGCAACGGCGCAGGCTGTGGCGCCGTCGCAGTCGTAGTCGGCGATCACGAGCATCGCCGCTTCGGCCTCGATGGCATCGGCGAGCAGGATGGCGGCCTCGTCGGTCCCCTTGAGCAGCGCCGGCGAGAGCATTCCGGCGAGATCGGTGGATAGTTCTTCGGGCCCTCGAACACCTCGCGCAGCCAGTACCCGGGCCAGAATCGGGTGTAGTCCTGACTGCTCAAGAGCCAATCTTGCAGCCGCCGGAACCGCTCGGTCGACGATCATGTGGGCTCAGTAAAAATCGTATGGGCCGCGCGCGCTTGGGTGGTTTGGCTGGTTTGACCGGTTTTGCTGGTTTGACCGGTTTGACCGCTGGAGCCAAGAACCCGTGCCGCGAGGCCTTGAAAAGACCACGGGGACGGTGTTTGAATTGCACCCGATGATGGGGTCCACGTGCTCAGGGCATGACCCCCTGTCAGTACCAGTTGAGTCGCATTGGGTAAGTTCGGGAGAAGCGCCGCGTCAATCGCTTCAAGTGCCTCTAACCATCCCTCGAGATCACCGAGTAGGCGAGGTTGGAGCGCCCGCGCATCGATCCAAAGGCTCTGGCTGGGGTAATCAGTGCCTGGCGTCGACGAGGCTTCGATTTGGGCCAGTGTCAGCGCGCACCCGGGATCGATCAGGGTGACATGTGGGGCAGTCGGGGCGCTTGAATTGGAGTCTGTTTTGGAGTCTGTTTTGGCAGGTACTGGCGCCGCCAACCACAGGCTGTTGACTGGAAACGGTTCCGCACTGGCAAACCGCAGGTCTGGCCCCGCGCAGTGCCAGGCCATTTCAATTTCGTGAACCAATTTGCGCCAGCGGGCCCCGTCTAGTCCGGCAGGCATTAGCGTCTGGGTGTTGCGCCCGATTGCAGCCAGCGGCGTGCAGGCCTCGAGGCTTAGCCCGTCCTCGAAATGCAGTTGCCAGACCTCGGTGGCATTGATGCGATGGCGCACCAACCGAATGCCCGAGTCGGCGAGCAAGGAC
>CAIPGD010000556.1 GCA_903864485.1 uncultured bacterium
CAGAATCTCGTGTACGTCGAGCGCGATGATTTCCCGACTGATCTTGCGGCCGAGAACGATGCTTCGTTCGCAGGCCCAGTTTCCCCGGCCACAAATGATCAAAGTCCGGCCGCGTCGATCGCTTCACGACAATCGGATCAGTTTTCTTCATCGGATCTTCTGCATGACCTTTTGGTCGCGGTGCAAACGATGCCCCCACGGATGCTGCGTCTTTTCGAGGCGCTTAGCGAAACCGACGACATGGCAGGCCTTCAGCGAACTTGGCCCACCTCGCGCGCGACCTTCTATCGCGAGGTGCAGCGGGTGCGCCAGCACCTTGCGGCACATGGCATGGGCGTTGCACTCAAACCCAAACTTAGGAAACGAAAGGTCTAGGGTCGCATACGGCTGAATGGGGGATTGGGCAGGGAGGCTGCGGCTGGGCAGCCCCAGAGCGACTCCATGTAATAGAAGCCTGGCTGAAAAAGTCTCTCGCACGGCCTGAGAAAAACTCAGGTGGTCTCTCTATATACCTTTCATCGCGGCGGATTTCCTGCCGGGCTTGAAAGGTAAATCATGGTCACCACCACCGCCGCTCCACCCACCCGGCGTAAGTCGCCGGTTGCTGCGCCGCTTCTCTTAACGGCGCGCTCGCCGCGGGTCCACACAAAGGTTGCCCCGAGCCCGCGAGCCTGGACGGATCGATCCGCGTCTGAACCCACGCTGACCCTCAGTTGGGTATCGATGGTTCAGTGGATCAGAACAGCAAAGGATCGGGATCAGATTGAGTATCACGCCGGCCACCTGGCCGAAGACCGTGAGGTGGCGAGTCAGAATTTCCCCCCTGAATTGAGTCGCGAGATCAACGCGACCGCAGACCTTCTCTGGACTGCGTGCCACCTGGGGATCGTTTCTCTTTTTAGTAAGCGCAACGGTAGGGGCCAGTTCAGCTATCTGGCAGTCCGCTCTTGTGAGCCCGTCCACGCCTCTGCTCCCTTGCTGCATGTCCACCGCCAGGGGACAACACGGAAGACGCAGGCGCCAGCGTTGAGCATCACTCACTAGGGGCGGCGATGCAATCCAATAAACCCGAAGGGCAAGCAATCGATATGACCGCGATTGGCGAATTGACGCCTGATCAGCTCGAGGCACTGAGTCTGCACAACCTTTGCGGAATCATCGGCTGGGTCGAACGCACACGAGGCGACATTCGAAACTACGAGTCCATCGTTAACCAGGAACTCGCGCGTCGCTTTCAAGAGCGTGCCGCTCAGGTTCGATCGAGCCAGGCCAAGTCCACCGGAACGGTGCGCTTCACCCAAGAGGAATTCACAGTCGTGGCAGACCTGGCCAAGAAGGTCGAGTACGACCAGGTGCAGCTCAAACAAGCGGTCACCGAGTTACGCCGCCGCGGTGAGGACCCCGAAGACTACGTGGTCATCGAGATCAACGTCCCGGAGTCGAACTGGCATCAGTTCGCTCCTGGGATCAAGCAACTCTTCGAGAACGCCCGCACGGTCAAGACTGGGCGCCAGAGCTTCAAGCTGATTCGCCTTCGCGCCGACGAAATCCCCGCTCCTTCAAACGATCAGACATTTGGAGCCCACTAATCATGGCCATCTCGCTCTCATCACTAGTCCGCGCAAACGAAGTGAAGGCCCCCAGGATTCTGATCCACGGGGTCTCAGGGGTCGGCAAGACGACGTTTGCGTCAGAGGCCAATGCGCCCGTTTTCCTGCAAACCGAGGACGGCTTGGGCACTCTCAATGTCGCCCACTTTCCTTTGGCCCGCACCTGGGACGAAGTGCTCGAGGCGCTCACAGCGCTCTTTAAGGAAGCGCACGACTACCGGACCCTTGTGATCGATTCGGTCGATTGGCTCGAGCCACTCATCTGGGCCAAAACCTGTAAGGACAATGGTTGGGCCTCGATTGAGGACGCCGGATTCGGGAAAGGCTATGTGGCAGCGCTCTCGTATTGGCGCCGCTATGTGGATGCTCTGAACGGGCTGCGCGATGAGCGGGGGATGACCATCATCCAGATCGCTCACACCGATATCAAACGATTCGAGTCGCCCGAGGTCGACCCCTACGATCGCTACGTGGTCAAGCTTCATGCGAAAGCGTCGGCGCTTTTGCAGGAGCACTGCGACGTGGTTCTGTTCGCCAACTACCGCGTCAGCAGTCTTCTTGATCCGACCAAGAAAACCCGCAGTAACCGAGCGGTGGGGAGCGGTGAGCGGGTCCTTCACACGGCGGAGCGGCCAGCCTTTCTGGCCAAGAACCGTTACCACCTGCCCGACACGTTGGCACTGGACTTTGCCGCCTTCTATTCGGCGCTGCCCGAATCAGTTCAAAAAACGCTCGCCTGACCACACCCACCGACGCATCGATTCAAGGAGTAATGGCCATGGCCAATTTAGGGCAAACCTTCAACGCCAGTGAGCACGAAGCCTGGGGTGAGCGCGAGAAGTTTGAACCGGTTCCGCCCGGGCGCTACCTCAGCCAGATCATTGCGAGCGAGATTATGGAGACGCGCGCTGGCAACGGACAGCGCCTCGTGTTTACGATCGATCTGATTGAGGGCGAATGCGCTGGGCGTAAGGTCTTTGATGCGATCAATCTGGCCAACCCGAGTAAGGCGGCGGTCGCGGTTGGGCGCAGTCGGCTCGCGATGATTTGTAACGCGCTCGATGTGAATGCGCTTGAGGACTCTTCGGATCTGCACCTGCGACCTTTCTGGGCGCACGTCGAAATCAAGGCCGAGCGCAACGAAATCAGTTTCTATGAGAAACGCGAGCGGGCAGCCTCAAATCCGAGGCCTGCGGCTGCTGCTAATGCAGCGGGTGAGCCACCGCCCGCCCGAAAGCCGTGGGAGCGTTCCTGATGGAGGCCACTCGCGAGGCGATTTATGCGGCCTATGAGTCCGATGCTGACGATGGGCACCGCGCTCACCTTGGCGCATCGATCATTGGCAAGAGTTGTGAGCAGGCGCTCTGGTTTGATTTCCGCTGGGTCACGAAAGCACAACATCCGGGACGACTGCTGCGCCGCTTCGAATCCGGACAACTCGAGGAGGCTCGGCTCGTGGCGAACCTTCGCCGGGCGGGCGCCACGGTACTTGATGTGGATCCGCAGACTGGTCGGCAGTTTCGCGTGAGCGATCAGGGTGGACACTTCGGGGGCAGCCTCGATGCGCTTGTGATCCGGTTGCGCGAGTCGCCCGATCAGTGGCACGTGGCAGAGTTCAAAACCCACAATGCCAAGTCCTATAAGGAACTGATCGAGAAGCGTTTGCGTCTTGCGAAGCCGCAGCACTTTGATCAGATGCAGATCTATATGCATCTGAACGGCGCGGTGTGGGGTCTTTATGTTGCCGTAAATAAGGACACCGATGATCTTTATTTGGAGCGCGTGAGATACGACGACGCACACGCACTGCGGCTTATCGAGAAGGCCCGCCGGGTCATTTTTGCCGCGGGGCCAACGCTACCAAAGGTGTCAGAGGATCCAGCTTGGTACGAATGCAGGTTTTGTGATCATCACTCGGTTTGTCATCAAACCAAACCGGCTGCGCCCGTTGCAATTAATTGTAGGACTTGCCTGTATTCGTCGCCGGTGGGGGAGGTTGGTGCTGATGTGGCTGCGAATGTGGGTGCGAATGTGGGTGCGAATGTGGGTGCGAATGTGGGTGCGAATGTGGGTGCGGTGGCTGGTGGTGGCGCCATAGATAACACCGGGACTGGCGTCTGGACCTGCGCGCTCCATCAAGCCGAAATTGATTCAGCGGCTCAGCGCAGTGGATGCTCGCGCCACCTCTACATCCCCGCCTTGATTGGCGCGAAGCAGGTCGACTTTGGTGATGGCTTTGTCGAGTACGAGTTCGCCGATGGCAAGCGCGCTCGCGATACCGGAAGCGATAAGTCTCTGCTGATCAACGCCTGTACACCCTAGCCGCTCTAGTGGCCTGCGCCATCTGCGGGCGCTACCCCAGGGGTTTTGGCTTCAGTCCCGATTTCATCGGAATCGACAGGCCTCGAGTGGTTCTCTGCTCGATGGCCTGCCAGCACATTGCCGCGAGACTCAAGGGAATGATTAAACCCAATCAGCATGAAATTCAGGCGATCGACGACGCCATGCTCGCCTCGGGCAGCTTTATCGATGCATTGAACAAGACCGATCTCCTGTCGTTTACCCAGGCCGAGTACCTCGCTCTGATCGAGGTGATCGTGACGGCGTTCCAGGACTCGATTCGCAGCGCCTACCGCGATGACCCGCCATTTTGAGCGGGCGACGCCTGTGAGCTCAGATCGTGCGAACCATCCGCAATCCTTCATGGGGCAACACGGTCAGGCGCTTGCCGACCGAGGCTACGGGATCATTCCGATCCAGCCAAACGCAAAGAAGCCAGGTTTGCGCCGCGGGCGTATCTGGTTTGACTTCCCCGGTTGGGCCGATCGTTGTGGTCGCCCGACCTCAGAACTCGAACTCGGACGCTGGCTCGGGTGGGACGACGCTGGTATCGGCCTGGTTTGCGGGGCGATCGTGTGCATTGATATCGACGTGCTCGACCAGGCTGTCGCGCTCAAGATTGAGGCGTTAGCCAAGCGGCTACTTGGAGATACGCCCTTACTACGTATCGGTCGGGCGCCTAAGCGCGCACTCATTTACCGCGCGGTCGAGCCCTTTCGTGGATTCAAGAAGCACCCGATCGAAGTTCATTGTCTTGGTCAGCAGGTCGTGGCCTACGGAATTCATCCCGATACCGGCACGGAGTACCAGTGGCCTGACGGCCATCCGGTGGACGTCGATATTCTGGATTTACCAGCGATTGACGAAGGTCTGGCGCGCGAATTCATCGAACGGGCCTTTGCAATCGTGCCGGAATCGTTGCGACCGGCGGTGCTCGCGTTCAAGACCGATGCGACGCCAAAGCTCGAGGGTAAGCGTACCGAAGGCGGCACGATCGACGGGGTTGCGGCGGCGCTTGAGTTCATCGCGAACGACAACCTTGCGTACGACGACTGGCTGCGCATTGGTCAGTCAATTAAAGCCGGGCTCGGGGAGGAGGGCAGAGCGCTCTTTGAGGCATGGTCCGCCAAGAGTTCAAAGAACGACTACGCGACGACTGTGCGTACCTGGCGCGGGCTCAATCCAACGCAGATCACCGTGGGCACGATCTATCGGCTCGCGCATGATGCCGGTTGGTCGCCGCCCTTTGATCTGAACCTTCACGCTGACTACGACCCGCGAGCGGTTCATCTAGCGCAGGCGTTCTTTGACCAGCCGCGGACACGGGTTAAGGGCGATGTGGCGTTGGCAAGAACGGATGCAGCGCCGAGGCAAACCTTTAAGCCCATGCCACAGGGCTGGAACAACGTCGGGGGTGTGCTCGAAGAAATGATGCGGCTGATGGTCGATACAGCCTATCGGCCACAGCCTGAACTCGCGCTGGCTGCTTCATTAGCCGCGGTCGGTGCTCTCATGGGCCGACGCTATCGGGCCGAGAATGGCACACGCCCCAATGTCTACGTCGTTGGCATCGGAAAGTCTGGCTCGGGTAAGAACCATGCGCGCAATGTCATTGACCGCCTGTTCGCTAAAGCTGGGCTCGACCGCTATCTGGGTGCCAGTCGAATCGCAAGCGGTGCTGGTCTCATCAAGGCGCTGACGGCGCAACCATCCCAGCTTTACAGGCTCGACGAGTTTGGCGTTTTTCTGCAGGGCATCACCGACCGAAAGAGAGCGCCGCGTTATCTGACCGAAATCGGCGACTTGTTTCTCGAGCTTTACACCACGAGCGATGGCACCTACCGCGGGATTGATTTCGCAGGTGGCGGGCCTACCGAGCGCAAGCGCGAGCCCATCGTGAACCCCAGCCTGAGCATTTATGGCACGACGACGTCGGGGCATTTGTGGGAGGCCCTTGGCGCTGCGAGTCGGGAAGACGGGTCGCTCGCGCGCTATCTGATCTTTGGGACCTCGTGCGATTACCCGCCGGAAAATCCCCTGGGCGGAAACATCGAGTGCCCGCCCGACCTGGTTGAGCGGCTCGCCCGGATCGCTCAGGGGGAAGCCGGAGCTGAGGGTAATTTGAGCGATGCCGAGCTTGCGTCGGTGCCGCCGCCCTGCACGACGGTTCGGTTGAGTGAGGCGGCTCGCAGCAGGTTTGCTGAACTTGGCATCGGGATCACCGATCAGCTCAATTCGGCTGCGGCGGCAGGCCATGAGTCGATCCTGGCACGGATCAAAGAGAACGCCTCGAAGCTCGCGCTCATCCGCGCGGTCTCAAGAGATTGGCTCAGCCCGTATATCGAAATTCATGACGCGCAGTGGGCCATTTTGATCGCCCGGCACTGCGCGGACTTGCTTGTCCAGGAGAGCGACGAGCGGATTTCCGAAAATGTCGTCGAGTCGAATCACAAGCGAGTGCTGAGATTGATCAAGGAGGCGGGTCCGGGTGGCATCCGTTTGGGAGTCCTGAGCCGGAAAACGCAGTGGCTCGACGGGCGAATCCTTCATGACGTTATTCGACGGTTGCAGGGAAGCGACCTCATCGAGGTCGAGATTGTTCCGACGGGCACGAAGCCATACCAACTCATCAAAGCAATGAATTCAATGAGTTAGGAGAAAGAGAATAATCAATCATTCAAGGGGGACTTACACACATAGACAGAGAGAGGCCGAGAGACTGAGAGAGGTACTTATATAGATGAATGATTGATTTATTTGAACTATCTCTAAGCCTGCAAGGAGCCCTCTCGCGAGATGAATGATTGATTTATCTCGTTCTGACTAGATGAACGATTCGACCTACTCAACGGCGGCCCC
>CAIPGD010000557.1 GCA_903864485.1 uncultured bacterium
ACCCAAGCGCGAAAACTCTTCATACAAATTCTTATAAATAAATAACGGAAAATCCTGGCCCAAAGCCAAAGCCCGAACCCCTCAAAGCTCGGTGCAAATTTAGACAATTCAGATCGAAGAAGGCAGGGAAAAAATCCCGCCCGTAGCGACCAAAACACTCGGTAAAACCCGAGCCTGACCGCGAGAAACTTCCGGAACGGAACGACCTACCGCATACCCGGTTGGTCAATCAACTGATGACGCTGGGCCAGAAGAACCAACGCTGCGGTGCTACTAACACCGAGTTTCTCTCGGATCGCGGTCTGATTATTCGCGACGGTCTTCAGACTGAGGTTGAGATTCTGCGCACATTGCGCGACTGAATAGCCCTGTGCCAGCAATCGCCAGACTTCGAGCTCGCGCAAACTCAACTGGGCAATTCGGGCCGTCTCATCGTCGACTTCGCGCCTGAGTGCAACGCTCACGAGATCGTCACTGACATAGCGCTGCCCGCGATAGACCGTCTTCACCCCGCTGACCAGATTTTCTGGCGGAGCGCTCTTGGTCACAAACCCCGCTGCGCCACCCTCCATGGCGCTGCGGACCAGACTTCCCGAGTCGTACATGCTGCACATCAGAACTTTTGTCTGGATGTCGCGCTGCCGGATTTTTCGCAGCAGTTCCAGACCACCTGCACCTGGCATCGAAATATCGATCACGCTGACATCCGGATGATGTTGCAAAAAAGCGGCATAGCCCGTACCCGCGCACGCCGCTTCAGCAACCACCTGAATGCCCCCATCTTGTTCCAGAAACCGTGCATACCCCGCACGAACGGCTGGGTGATCATCGACAAGCAACACCCGAATCATGGCTTGAGGCTGGCCAGGGGGATTTGGGCCCGAATTCGTAGCCCGGGATGAGCATCTTCAAAATGGATTTCGCCCTGCAGACTCGCGATGCGCTCCCGCATACCGATCAAACCCAAGCCCTCAACCGGTGTCGTTTGCGCGAGACCCTGACCATCATCAGTCACCGTGAGCGTCAAGTAGCGATGGTCGACTCGAAGGGCCACCCGGACCTGAGATGCCTGGGCATGTCGGGCGATATTGGTCAGTGCTTCCTGAGTCACCCGATACAAACTGGTACAAACCGGATCGGGTGGATTTGCCTGCAATGCGTCAAAATCGGTCAGGCAGAGAATGCCGAACTGCCGGTGCCAGTTTCGACATAATTCCTCAAGGCTTTCGACCAATCCCAGACTGTCGAGAATCGGTGGGCGCAAACGCTTCAACAAGTCACGTGCCAGGCTCTGCATCCTGAGTACCGATTGATCCATGCGCCCCGCGGCCTCCAGGACTGCATTCGGATTCGTCATGGCTGCTTTAGCAATATAAGCGGCTTCGATGCGAAGGGCGGTGCAGGCCTGTCCCACCTCATCGTGCAACTCCCGCGCCAGGGTGCGTCGTTCGTCCTCTTGCGCCGTAATTAAACGTTGCGTGAGGTGGCGGTTGGTTTTGAGCAAGCTCGCAGCTTCGGCAAAACGTCGGAATGCAAACCAGGCGAGACTGATCGACAAAACCAGTAAGGTCAATGGCATTTCATCGAGTTGCAGGCGCTCGTAACCGAGCAGCCAGAGCGCTAGTTTCTCAGAGAGCTCCAGATAGATCGCCAACGCCCAAAAAACCACCACAAGGCAAAAAACTCGGGCGAGGTCGCGTAGGCTCTTGGGGACGCCCCTCATCGATAAACCCCGCCTATTATTGTGATCGACCAAGAGATCCCTTATGAAATTCAGACCAATCCACCTTGTCAGCACCTGCCTGGCACTGGGCCTGTGGGCAGCCAGCGCCGATTACGTGCGGGCGGAATGGGCACTCGTTGGAACCAGCGCCGCCGGTGGAGTCTACATCGCCCCCCTCACCCTGAAGCAGCAACAAAGTTCGCGTCGAATTGATCAACTCGTCGACCTCGCCCGCCCGAGTGCCAGTGGCGATCGTTCCGTTCGCGAAGTCGTCGACTATGACTGCGCCAACAAACGTTTGAATCATCGCGAAACGCATACGTTCAGTCTCCCGATGGGAGAAGGCAGCATCACATCAACCGAGGCCGAAACGGATGGTTGGACCGACTGGTCTTCCCAACCCTTGGGCGAAGCGGTCGGGAAGGCAGTTTGTGCGCTCGAGGGCCTGGCTGCCACGTACACGATTGAGACATCACACACAGCCGCCATTTGGGGTGTCTCTCATCTCGGTATCTCAACTCTGCGCGGTCGTTTTGATCGGATCTCCGGAAAGGTCACGCTCGATGTACGCCGACAGACTGGTTCGGTCGACTTGTCAATCGCAGCGGACTCGGTCAGTGTGGGGGATGGCAAATTTGCTGAGCGCCTGCGCCAAAAAGATTTTTTCAACGTTGAGAAGTTTCCGCAGATTCTCTATCGCGGCGAATTGAAAAACTTCGTTGCCGGCAAGCCAACCGAACTGCGTGGCGAACTGACCTTGCTCGGCATCACCCGACCGGTCAACATTGGGCTCAAAAGCTTCGAC
>CAIPGD010000558.1 GCA_903864485.1 uncultured bacterium
TGCCCTGGTGGCATTGGCAGTCAAGGCGCAGTGCGGCGAGATCCGAGATGCTGGTTTCTAAATCGAAGACTTTTAGTTGAACGTTGAATTAATGGCTGCCGAGACTCACGCCCCGACCGCTTCGGAATACATCGTTCACCATCTGACGCATTTCAATACGTCGGGCGAACCGCAAAAAGACATTATTGATTTCTCGCTGATTAACTGGGACACCGTGTTCTGGTCGTCGGCGATGGCTGTTTTGGCCGCGTTTCTGCTTTATCGCGCTGCCCGCCTGGTTCATGCCGGCGTCCCGAACCGATTTGTCGGTGCGATCGAGTCGGTGGTCGAGTATGTTCACGAGCAGACTCGGTCGATCGTGCGGGGCGACATTACGTACATCGCGCCTCTGGCACTGACGGTGTTCATCTGGATTGGGTTCATGAACGCACTCGACTTTGTCCCGGTCGATTTGCCAGATTTCTTGTTGCGCGCTTCGGGTCTAAACCACACCATTCATTACCACCGCATCGTTCCGACCGCGGATTTGAACGGGACGTTGGCGATGTCTCTGGTGATTTTGATCGCTTCGATTTATTACGGCATCAAAGTCAAGCATTTTGGGGGCTGGATTCATGAGCTTTTTAGCGCCCCGTTTGGCGCCCATCCCCTGCTCGCCCCATTCAATTTGTTGTTAAACCTGATCGAATACGCTGCGAAGACGATTTCGATGGCGATGCGACTCTTTGGCAATATGTTTGCTGGGGAATTGGTCTTTTTGCTGATCGCCCTGCTGGGCGCCACAGCGACCACTTGGGGCGCGGGGCTGCACTTTCTGACCGGTTTAGGCTGGGCCATATTTCATATTTTGATCGTTGTGTTGCAGGCCTTTATCTTTATGATGCTGACCTTGGTGTACATCGGTCAGGCGCATGAAGGACACTAATTCAGGGTTTGCAGCCACGTCCGTTTACGTTCTTTGTCGTCCCGCTCACGTCCTCTGTCTCTCGCTTTTTTCCCTTGTTTGCTTTTTTCTTCGGTTTACGAAGGTTTCTCCAGGAGTAGTCAAAAATGACGAACGTTGCTCTCGTTGCGATCGCTTGCGGTCTGATCATTGGCCTCGGCGCACTCGGTGCCTGTATTGGTATCGGCATGATGGGAGGTCGCTACCTCGAGGGTGCAGCACGTCAGCCCGAGCTGATGGATAAGCTGCAAACGAAAATGTTTCTGCTTGCCGGTCTGATCGACGCGGCCTTCCTGATCGGCGTTGGTATCGCGATGATGTTCGCGTTTGCTAACCCGTTCAAAGGTTGATCCTTCCGTGAATCTGAATGCGACTCTGATCGTCCAGATCGTCGTCTTCTGCGCGCTGTGGTGGTTCACTGCCCGGTTCGTGTGGCCGCCGATCACCCAGGCGCTCGATGAGCGCTCGCGCAAGATCGCCGATGGCTTGGCGGCTGCAGAGCGCGCGCGCACGGAGCTCGCCGACGCAAAGCGCCGGGTCGAGGCGGAAATAACTGCGGCGCGAAACAGCGCCGCCGAGGTTCGCGCGGCCGGTGAGCGGCAAGTTGCGCAGTCGCTCGATGAGGCTCGGACCGAAAGCGCCCGCATCGTGGCGGCCGCTCGCAAGGCTGCCGAAGACGAAGCCGCGCTTGCCATGCAGCGCGCTCGGGATGTGCTGCGGGACCAGGTCGCTGCGTTGGCAGTTGCGGGTGCCGAGCAGATTCTGCGTCGTGAAATCGACGCGGCGCGTCACGCCGAACTGCTTGCAGGTCTAGCGGCGGAGCTCTCGTCGGCGCAACCGCAGGCGCAGCGCCTGACACCGGGGCACTGAGCATGGCCGAACCGCTCACGATTGCGCGCCCCTACGCCGAGGCGGCTTTCCA
>CAIPGD010000559.1 GCA_903864485.1 uncultured bacterium
ATGCCTGCCAATGCCCCTGCGATCATGGCCAGTGCCATTGAGACAAAAAACGGCAATCCCCAGCGTTCCATGATTGCAAAGGTGAGATAGCCCCCGAGCATTGCGACTGAGCCATGGGCAAAATGCGCGATTCCCAGAATGCCAAATACGACCGTTAAACCAAGGGCGATCAGGGTGTAGACCGCCCCGATCGCCAGGCCATTCAATATCTGCTGGACAATCTCAAGCACAACTGCATCCTTAGCCGCCAACCATCCGGAGTTTGCCGGTCATGCCAGTGTTCCTACTTGCGCAGGCTGCGCAGATAGTCGGAATAGGTTTTGGTATCGGCTGGCAAATCCGATACGTACTCCCACTTTCCCTTCTGCCACTGAAAAGCACCGTTTGAGGTGTAGGCCTGACCATTGACATCGAACATCGTGCCGCCGGTCGGCAGATACTTCATCACCGCCTCTTTCGGGACCGGCAACTTACGTATTTCGTCCAGAACTTTTTTCGTGTCGTCCGCGCTTCCGGCTCGTTCGATCGCCGCTTTCAGAACATAAACCTGATCATAGGCATAAGGGGAACTGGGGGAGGGTGGGATGCCAAACTTCTTGGTGTAGCTCGCGATATAAGTCTTCGCATTGGCGTCGAGCGCCTCGACGGTCAGTTCGGTCGGTCGGAGATCCCAAACCCCGTCCATTTGTTCGCTGGAAGCCACCTTAAGAAACTGTTCTTCGCTACCACTGGTAAAACCGTACCGGGGTAATTTCATTCCGAGTTCGATCGACTGTCGATAGACGAACGCCGCTGGTTCCACATAACCGAGAACCAACAACGCGTCGGGATTCAGTGAGCGGACTTTGGTGAGTTGGGGCGTCATGTCGCGATCCTTCAAACCGAAGGTCTCTTTGGCAACAATCTTGCCCCCAAACTTGGCAAACTCCCGCTCAAACGCATCGAGATACTGCGTGTAGAACGAGACGTCGAGCGATCCGATCACAGCGATATTTTTTGCGCCACGCTTGCCGACAAAAACGCCCGCCGCTGCCCCCGTGTAGTCAGCCGGCGGGCGCGTCCGGAATAGATTCGGATTGCCCGCCGCAGTAATCGCGCGCTCAGCCGCATTGCCGACCAGCATCACCGCATTCTCCTTGCCGATAAACGAAGAGACGGCGCTGGTTGAACCGGAGCAACAGAACCCCACGAGATACTTGACGCCATCCCGATCGAGCAACTTGCGTACGCTGTTCGTTGCTTCAGTGGGGTTGGCCTTGTCGTCCGTACTGACAATTTTTAGCTTATAGACGTCAGCACCCGCCTTGATCCCGCCCTTGGCATTGATCTCGTCGACGGCCATCGCGACGGCATTGGCCTGGGGCAAACCATAGACTGCTCCTGGCCCCGTCAGTGCGTCATTAACGCCAATCAGTAACTCCTTGTCGGTTGCCTGGGCCGCACCGAGTGAGCCAGTCAGAATCGAAAAAACAAGGGCGCGCCCCGCTCGATGCACCGAGCGAAAGTCGCGTTTCATTTGGGTCTCAGCCCGGATCTGATCGTTCATCGCGTTCTCCTCCAAAAAATTATTGTGTGCGCTTTGTGTCATCAACCTAATACCCAAGATAAGCCCTGCTGACTTCCGGATTGGATTGCAGTTCCGTGCCTGTACCTTCAAGTACGACTTCGCCCGCTTCAAATACGTAGGCGCGATCTGCCAGACGCAGCGCCATCGCCGCGTTCTGTTCGACCAACAAGATCGTTGTCCCCATCGCCCTGATCTGTCGAAGCGTTTGCTCAACCTCAGCAACCACTCGGGGGGCCAGTCCCAGCGAGGGTTCATCAAAAATACAAAGCTTGGGTTTGGCCATCAGGGCACGGCCAATCGCGAGCATCTCCTGTTCGCCGCCCGAGAGCGTTCCGGCGAGTTGACGTTCTCGCTGCCGCAGCACGGGGAAGAGGTCGAACATCGATTGGAGGTCCGATTCCTGATTTGAATCTCCACGGGTGTGGGCACCCATTTCCAGATTTTCCCGCACGGACATTTCGGGGAATACCTGGCGACCTTCAGGACACATCGTGATTCCGCGTCTAACGATGACGTGTCCTGGCATTCCGTCGATTCGCTCGCGATTGAAAAGAATTTGCCCGCTGCGAACCGGATTCAAGCCACAAATACATTTCAGGGTTGTACTTTTGCCGGCACCGTTGGCGCCAACAAGCGCGACGCATTCGCCTGGGGCCACGTGTAAGTTGATCCCTCGGATGACGTCGACTTTGCCGTATCCGGCCCTCAGATCACGGATCTCAAGCATCGACCGCTCCGCCAAGATACGCTTGGATGACCTCTGGATTGGTCTGAATTTCGAGCGGAGTCCCTTCGGCGATCTTGCGGCCAAAATTCAGCACCACAATGCGTTCGCAAACCTCCATGATCAGGCCCATGTGATGTTCGATCACAAGCACTGCGATCCCCTGATCGCAGATTCTGCGGATTAACCCGGCCAGATCTTTGCGTTCGCTTGCAACCATCCCTGCTGCTGGCTCATCAAGTAAAACCAATCGCGGCTCACTCGCAAGCGCAGTGGCGATCATCAGCAGTCGCTGTTGTGCCGAGGACAGCGTTTCACAAGGATGTTCAGCCACGCTGCCCAGTCCGACGAAGTGCAGGATCTCTTGCGCTTTGCGGTACTGGCGCAGCTCTTCCTGCATTCCCCTAGGTTGCCGAAAGACCGCTTCCCATGGATTTGCGAGGAATTTCGAATGACAGGCTGTCAGCGCCTGCTCAAGCGCAGTGAATTCGGGGAATACGCTGGTTGTCTGAAAAGTTCGGGCCATGCCCAAACCAACTCGTTCAGATTGCGATAGCGCGTTAATCGCACGACCTGCAAATTCGATACGGCCCGCCGAAACCGGGAGCGCGCCCGAAATCAGATTCACTGAGGTCGATTTGCCGGAACCGTTCGGTCCGATCAAGCCAATGATCTCGCCCGGATGAATTTCAAAAGACAGCTGACTCACCGCCTGAACGCCACCGAAGTTGCGATCGACACCTATCAGGGACAATAAAGATTCCGACATGTGCCTGAAAGTCGCCGCCCAATCCAACCCAGCTAATAGGCCCTGACCTTAGCAGACTCCTCATCTGGGGCGGGCCAGTGAGCCCCTAGGTCAAACCCTCGGTCATTGGACTATCGTCAACTCTGGGCGCGCTGGCTGGCGATCTGCCAACCAGGAAAACAGCATCGCCACAATCATGATGATCAAGGCCGTGGGCCCTAAGGCGTCGTAACCTAGTGCGACCACCAGAGCTGCGCCCAAGGCGGCGCCCATGGCCTGCCCGGCATAAAGGCTGGAAGAGTTCAAGGCAATCGAGGCCGAAGCAAGCGTTGGGGCGGATTGGGCCAATCGAGCCTGTTGCGACGAGTTAAACGCAAAGTTGCCCAAGCCCCAGATGGTCATGGCCAGCGCCACGGCCCAGAGGGCCTGCAGCCAAGTCAAAGCAACGATCCACAACGCGAGCCCGGCGCAGATGAAACCTAACGACCTGCGCGCGCCCTGATCGGCCCCGATGCGCGTGACCCAGCGGGATAGCGCGATATTTCCGATCAGCCCGCTGATGCCCATCAGCGCCATCAGGGCTGCC
>CAIPGD010000560.1 GCA_903864485.1 uncultured bacterium
AATAGGACCGCGTCACCGTCAAAGGCGATCCTGACTTCGTGGGGGTGACGGCCGGCCGCGCGAGCCGAGTCTGGAAAGACCAGAGCACCCGCAAAGCCAGCTTCTAATGCGCCGCGCACATCGCCCGGTTCGGCCGATAAAAACAGATCCGCGCGCAGCGGGCGCAGATAGGCCCAAGGCGCCCGTCCCCGCGTGAAAACGCCCCGTTCAATACCTAGGCCATGGTGAACCGCTGAATTAAAGACCCGCAAACCGCTGGCTGGGTCATTGCGCGAGAGGATCACCACTTCCACACGGTGTTGCTCGGCCGGAACGTCAGGATCGTTGAATGCGAGTAACTTTCGAACGAGTGGCAGGGCGATCCCTGCTTCGGCTGCGACCGCCACCCGATCGAGCTGCAACTGCATATAGGGACGGTCGTCGGCCGGGTCAAACAGCCGGTTCTCGGCTTCAAAATCAAACAGCGCCCGCGAGGAGAGCGCCACGACCAGACGGTTCTCGAGATTCAAGGGCATCAGGAACTCCAGCAGAGCAAAGATGATA
Organism: uncultured bacterium; assembly: GCA_903864485.1. GTDB lineage: Bacteria > Pseudomonadota > Gammaproteobacteria > Burkholderiales > Burkholderiaceae_E > RFPW01. The sequence continues at coordinate 544 of CAIPGD010000560.1, forward strand.
CGCCGGGGGCTGCGACGGGATGATCCGTCGAAGTCATCCGCCGGCGTCATTCGCCGGACCCGAGACTCATGCTAAGTTCGCGCCTCAACTTTCCACCCAGACCTGTGAGTCTCGCCATGATGAAGTTTCGCTTCCCCGTTGTAATCATCGACGAAGACTGGCGTTCGGATTCCGCCTCCGGGCTGGGGATTCGCGCCCTCGCCAAGGCACTCGAAGACGCGGGTACCGAAGTCGTGGGTGGGTTTACATACACCGATGTCGCGATGGTGGCCAATCAGGCCGCGCGCGCGTCCGCCTTCATTGTTTCGATCGACGATGAAGAAGTCGCCGAAGACGAGGCCGAAGGATCGGTAGCGCCAGCGGCCATCCAGGACCTGCGCAAGTTCATTCAGGAAACCCGTCGGCGCAATGCCGATGTGCCGATCTTTTTGTTTGGCGAGACCCGCACCTCACAGCACATCCCAAGCGACGTTTTGCGTGAACTGCATGGCTTCATTCATATGTTTGAGGACACGCCGGAGTTTGTGGCGCGTTACATCATTCGCGAAACCACCGCCTATCTGAACTCGCTGCCCCCCCCGTTTTTCAAGGCGCTTGTTAATTACGCCAATGATGGTTCTTATTCCTGGCATTGCCCCGGGCACAGCGGCGGCGTTGCGTTCCTCAAGCATCCGGTCGGCCAGATGTTTCACCAGTTCTTCGGTGAAAACATGCTGCGGGCAGACGTTTGTAATGCCGTCGACGAACTCGGTCAGTTACTCGACCACACCGGGCCGGTCGCCGCGAGCGAGCGCAATGCTGCGCGTATTTTTGGCAGCGATCACCTGTTTTTTGTGACCAACGGAACGAGCACCAGCAACAAGATCGTCTGGCATGCCAGCGTGGCAACCGATGACGTGGTGGTGGTCGATCGTAACTGCCATAAGAGCGTTTTACATGCGCTCATGATGACGGGAACCATCCCGATTTTTTTGCAGCCAACCCGCAATCATCTGGGCATCATCGGCCCGATTCCGCACAGCGAGTTTCTGCCCGAAACCATCCGCGCCAAAATCGAAGCCAACCCGCTGGTCAAGAACAAAAACGCACGTCCCCCGGTGATGACCATCACCCAGAGCACTTATGACGGGGTGCTCTATAACGTCGAGCGCATCAAAGAAACGCTGCAGGGGACGATCGAAAACCTGCACTTCGATGAGGCCTGGTTACCGCACGCAGCCTTCCACCCGTTCTATCACGAGATGCATGCGATCGGTCCGAACCGCCCGCGCAGTGAAAACACCCTGATTTTTGCGACCCAGTCGACGCACAAGTTATTGGCCGGGCTCTCGCAGGCCTCACAAATCCTTGTGCAAGACAGCCAGACCCGAGTGCTGGATCGGCACCGCTTCAACGAAGCGTTCTTGATGCACACCTCGACCAGTCCTCAATACGCGATCATCGCCAGTTGCGACGTCGCGGCCGCGATGATGGAGCCTCCCGGTGGCGCAGCGCTGGTCGAAGAAAGCATTTTCGAGGCGCTCGAGTTCCGCCGCGCCAGGCGCAAGGTGGATGCTGAATTAGGCGACGAGTCCTGGTGGTTCCAGGTCTGGGGTCCGCAGGATCTGACCCGTCGCGGCATCGGGTCCCGCGACGATTGGTTCCTGGAAAGTAACGACGCCTGGCACGGATTCGGGCCGGTCGAGGCGGGCTTTAATATGCTCGACCCAATCAAGGCAACGATTGTGACCCCAGGGCTTGGCATTGATGGACGCTTTGCCGATCGGGGGATTCCTGCGGCACTCGTGACCAAATATTTGGCCGAGCACGGCGTGATCGTTGAAAAGACTGGTCTTTATTCGTTCTTTGTCATGTTTACGATTGGCATCACGAAAGGGCGCTGGAATACCCTGGTGACTGAGCTGCAGCAGTTCAAGGCCGATTACGACGCTAACCAGCCTCTCTGGCGCGTGATGCCTGAGTTTGTTCAGGCTTACCCAACCTACGAGCGGGTGGGGCTACGCGATCTGGCACAACGCATCCACGAAGAATACGGTCGCCATGATGTGGCCCGGGTCACAACCGAGATGTATCTGACCACCATGGAACCCGTGATGAAACCGTCCGACGCCTTCGAATGCCTCGCGCATCGGCGGGTTGATCGGGTCGGGATCGACGATCTCGAGGGCCGTATTACGACCATGCTGGTGACGCCCTATCCCCCAGGCATTCCACTGCTGATTCCGGGAGAGCGCTTCAACCGCGGGATCGTCGAATATCTCAAATTCGTCCGCGAATTCAACCACCGCGTGCCCGGATTCGGCACCGATGTGCATGGGTTGGTCGTCGAGAAAAACCCAGGCCAGCCCGACCAGTATTTTGTCGACTGCGTGCGGCCTTAACTCCCCGAGCTTTCCTGCGCGATCGGGGTTTCGGCGTCATGGACCAAGATCGTCCCGGTCGCCAAATCCCAGGGGGCGCGGTGTTTGCGATCCACCAGGACGCAGACCAGAATGGCCGCGAACAGTGTTAGCGCCACCCAAGGCTTGACCTGGGCCGCCGCCCAAAGTGGCAATGCGAGACAGACCCATGCGGCCACGTAGCGGGCGAACGCCCGGCTTGGCGACAATGCTTGTTCATCGGGCCCCAATAACCGGAGGCCGACGGTTTTCATCGGCAAGGTGCGGCGACCGGCGCTCCAGGACCAGACGAAATAAACGGCAAGGACCCCGAATATCCAGGCCTGGAAAGCCCAGCGAAGCACCTCGGACTGATTCTGGTGGCGGGTCAGCGCGCTAAAGGCGTAACCAAAAAAGAAGACCACGCCAAATAGCAGGACGCCTTCGTAGGTAAACGCCATCAAGCGGCGCCAGGGGCCAGCCACTTGCACAGCGTGGGCTAATTGGCCGTCGAGCTGGTCGCCCCACCGGCCGCCCCACCGGCCGCTCCGGCAACACCAGCCGCTCCGGACAGTGTGCCACCGGCTTGGCTGGCCGCGTCGGTCGAGGCCGAGGCCGAGGCCGAATCCCTCGAACCGCCTGAACCGCTGGCAGCTCCAACGCCCCCGCTCGAGCCTGCCGCAGGGGCTTCGGTCGCGCTCGTGGCTCCGCCTCCGCCTGCACCCGTGTTCGTGCCCAACATAATGGCATC
>CAIPGD010000561.1 GCA_903864485.1 uncultured bacterium
ACCGCATCAAATGCGGACTCGGCCGCCAGCATGCCGCTCTTGATCGCCGCGTGGCTGCCCTTGATCCGGCTGGTGTTTAAGAAGCCCGCGTCGCACCCGATCAGGGCACCGCCCGGGAAGACGAGTTCGGGCAAGGATTGCAGACCCCCGGCGGTAATTGCGCGGGCGCCATAGGCCAGACGCCGCCCGCCTTCAAAGGTCGTACGGATCGCAGGGTGGGTCTTGTAGCGCTGGAATTCACCATACGGGCTCAGCCACGGGTTGGTATAGCCCAAGCCGACGACGTAACCCACTGCCACGCGGTTTTCCGCCATGTGGTACAAAAATGAGCCGCCGTAGGTGGCAGAGTCGAGCGGCCAACCCGCGGTATGGACGACGAGGCCGGGCTCATGGCGGGCCGGATCAACTTCCCACAACTCTTTGAGGCCAATCCCGTGGACTTGCGGATCGCGGCCCATCGCCAACCCATAGTGTGCGATGAGTTGACGGCCAAGGTGGCCGCGAGCACCTTCGGCAAACAGCACGTATTTCGCGTGCAACTCCATCCCGGGCTGAAAATGATCGCTGGGTTGGCCGTCACGACCCACGCCGAGGTCTCCGGTGACGACACCGCGCACCGCACCTTCGCCATTAAAAAGGAGACTCGCGGCTGCAAAGCCTGGGTAGACCTCGACCCCCGCAGCCTCGGCCTGTTGACCCAGCCAGCGCACGACGTTGCCGAGGCTGATGACATAGTTGCCGTGGTTTCGGAAGCAGTCCGGGAGTGCCCATTCCGGGGTTTGCCAGGCTTTTTGCTCGGTTAAAAACAAAAACTTGTCCGCGGTGACGGGCTGGTCCAGCGGGGCGCCCAGCGCTTGCCAGTCCGGTATCAGCTCATTGAGTGCGCGTGGGTCCATGACGGCGCCCGATAAAATGTGCGCACCGATTTCTGCGCCCTTCTCAAGCACACACACGCTCACGTCCTGACCGCGTTCGGTCGCAAGCTGCCGAATTCGAATCGCGGCAGCCAGGCCTGCAGGGCCGCCTCCGATGATCACGACATCGAATTCCATCGATTCACGTTCGATGGTGCTGGGTGAATGTTCGGTCATGCCGCGCTCCGGTATTGTTCAGGGCGTTGTCTTGATCCAAATTGTAGACTGCTCGCTTAGACGGTCCCGGTTTGGTTCGCCTTCGGTTCGCGTTCACCCCCCATGATTCAAGGACGTTTCCCCCATGACATCCCCGTTTGATTTCAGTGGCCGGACGGCCTTGGTGACCGGTGCCTCGAGTGGCCTTGGTGCCCGTTTTGCACGCGTGCTGGCCCAAGCTGGCGCACGTGTCGTGCTGGCCTCGCGCCGGGTTGATCGCCTGAAGGAACTACGCGCCGAGATTGAAGGCGAGGGCGGTAGTGCGCACGTGGTGGTGATGGACGTCAACGATGTGGCGAGTATCCGCGCGGCGGTCGCCCATGCCGAGACCGAAGCCGGTGCGCTCGATATCCTGGTCAATAACTCGGGTGTGAGTACCACCCAGCGCCTGGTCGATGTGACTGAGGCCGATTACGATTTCATTTTCAATACCAATACGCGGGGCGCATTTTTCGTCGCCCAAGAAGTGGCCAAGCGCATGATTGCGCGCGCCAAAGGGACCCCCGACGGCACCGTGCCCCACGCCCGCATCATCAACATCGCATCAATGGCAGGCCTGCGGGTGTTGGCACAGATTGGGGTCTATTGCATGAGCAAAGCGGCAGCCGTGCAGATGACACGCGCCATGGCGCTCGAGTGGGGACGCTATGGCATCAATGTCAACGCCATTTGCCCGGGTTACATCCGGACCGAAATCAATGACGCGCACTGGGAGACCGAGTCAGGCCAGCGCCTGATTCAGATGTTGCCGCGCAAGCGGATTGGCTCCCCCGAAGACCTTGATGGTCTCTTGCTTCTTCTGGCGAGCGATCATTCCGGCTTTATAAATGGGTCCGTGATTGCCGCCGACGATGGATTTGGAATCTAAAGCTCGCTAGGCGGGGGGCGTATAATCGCCGTCGATCCCAGGGATGCCTCCCGGGGCTTGAGACCGCCCTCGGCGGCAGCCATCCATGACTAAGTTCGTATTCGTGACTGGCGGCGTCGTGTCCTCGCTGGGTAAAGGGATCGCCGCCGCCTCGATCGCCGCATTGCTCGAATCGCGCGGGTTGCGCGTCACGATGCTCAAGCTCGACCCCTACATCAACGTCGACCCGGGCACGATGAGCCCGTTTCAGCACGGCGAAGTGTTCGTCACCGAAGATGGGGCCGAGACCGATCTTGATCTGGGCCATTACGAGCGTTTTGTGACGGCCAAGATGCGCCGCACCAACAATTTTACGACCGGTCAGATCTACGAATCGGTGATTCGCAAAGAACGCCGGGGCGAATACCTCGGCCGGACCGTGCAGGTGATCCCGCACGTAACGAACGAAATTCAGATCTTCATCGAGCGCGGCGCTGGCGTTGGCACCCCAGAGGCGGCACAGGTCGCCATCGTCGAGATTGGCGGCACCGTCGGGGATATCGAATCCTTGCCATTCCTCGAGGCCGTCCGGCAAATGAGTTTGAAACTCGGTCGTGGCAATTCCTGTTTCGTCCACCTGACCCTTGTTCCGTTTATTCCGTCGGCTGGCGAACTTAAGACCAAACCAACCCAGCACTCGGTGCAAAAACTGCGCGAGATCGGGATCCAGGCGGACCTCCTGTTGTGCCGGGCCGATCGATACATACCGGACGAAGAGCGCGCCAAGATTTCGCTCTTTTCCAATGTTTTGATCGATTCGGTGGTGTCGGTACCCGACGTCTCCAGCATTTATAAAGTGCCTCGCGTTTTGCAGGAACAGCAGGTCGATACTGTTCTGTGCGAACTATTGCGACTTGACACGCCGCCCGCCGATCTTTCTCTCTGGGACCAACTGGTGTGGTCGCTCGATCATCCCGAGCGCACCGTTCGGATCGGCATGGTTGGCAAGTACGTTGACCTCACCGAATCCTACAAATCGCTGACAGAGGCGCTCACGCATGCCGGCATTCATACTCAAAGCCGTATCGAGATCGATTACGTGGATTCGGAACAGATCGAGCGTGAAGGTACTGCGATGTTGTCAGACTTTGACGCCATTCTGGTTCCTGGAGGCTTTGGCAAACGCGGTGTCGAGGGGAAGATCCAGGCCATCCGTTATGCCCGCGAACATCAGGTTCCCTACTTAGGGATTTGCCTTGG
>CAIPGD010000562.1 GCA_903864485.1 uncultured bacterium
GGCTTGGCCCGACTGGAGAAGCTTCAGCATCTCATCAAAAAGTCGGGCGACCGGGACGTTGTGGATCAGCTCTGCCATCTCGCGAATCGGTGCCCGGGTCTGCTCCTCAATGGTGAACCCGAGCTTTGCCGCAAACCGCACGGAGCGCAGCATTCGAACCGGATCTTCACGGTAACGCGTCGCCGGATCTCCAATCATGCGGATCAGGCGCTTTTTTAGGTCGCTGACGCCGCCGTGGTAGTCGAGTACTTCATCTGAACTGGGGTCGTAGTACAGCGCATTGACGGTGAAGTCGCGACGGGTGGCGTCCTCCGATTGGCTGCCAAACAAGTTGTCGGCCAACACCCTGCCGTGTTCGTCAGTCTTGGCTTCTGGGTTAAGTGCCCGAAAGGTGGACGTCTCGATCACTTCACGACCGAACATCACATGGACCAGTCGAAATCGTCGACCAATGATCATCGCCCGGCGAAATTCCGCCTTCACATCCTCTGGCGTTGCGTTGGTCGCGACGTCAAAGTCCTTGGGGGTGATTCCGAGCAGAAGATCCCGAACCGCGCCACCCACGAGGTAGGCCTTGAATCCTGCCCGTTGCAGGGTTTCACAGACCTTGATCGCATTGGGCGAGATCAGCTCGCGCTGAAGACCCAGATCGGCGCCCCGAAGGATTTTGGCCTGGCGAGGTTTAGAGAGACGGGGTCCGCGACCCAGCAATCGGTCGAGCAATCGGTTGATCATTCGAAGAGTCGCAACACAGGCCAACCCGAGGCCTGCGCCGCCTCCAGCAGGCGGGGATCGGGATTGGTGGCGACCGGGTCAGTCACCTGTCTCAGCAATGGCAGATCGTTCATCGAGTCGCTGTAAAACCAGCTCCGTTTGAAGGTCCCCAAGGTTTTGTCGAGGCTGTTCAGCCATTGCAACGTTCGCGTCACTTTGCCCTCGCGAAACGACGGCGTCCCGGTGGGCCGGCCCGTGTAGGCGCCTAGGTGTTCCTCGACCTCCGTTGCAATCAGGTGATCAATTCCAAAAGCGCCCGCGATGGGGCGCGTCACGAACGCATTTGTTGCCGTCACGACGGCGCACAGATGGCCTGCCTCTTGGTGATGCCTGACCAGATCGATGGCCTCAGGTCGGATTGCGGGCCGCACCACTTCGGCCATGAACTGGGCATGCCATCCATCGATCTCGGCACGCGGCCACTTCGAAAGCGGTTGCAGCGCGTAGTCAAGGTACTCCTGAATGTTCAGGGTGCCGTCTTGATATTGGCGATAAAAGCGTTGGTTTTCTTGTTCGTGGACGGCGGGGTCGAGGATCCCAATGCGGACCAAAAATCGTCCCCATTCAAAATCACTGTCGATTGGAAGCAGCGTATGGTCCAGATCGAAGAGAGCCAAGCCGCTCGGCGATTGGTTGCCAGATGGGTTACCAGCTTGGTTACCAGATTGGTCGTCGGGAAGGTTCGCGATTGCGGCAATTTTTGCGCGGACCGCAGTCGGGTCATAGGGCTTTGAGATGTTCA
>CAIPGD010000563.1 GCA_903864485.1 uncultured bacterium
ACCGCATCGGGTGGCATCGGCAGGAATGGAGATTCGTCGCGACCGTGCTGTTCGCGCACCGACGCACCGGTGCTGTAACGCTCGGCAAAGCGTTCGCGCGCGGCGGCCTCGAAACCGGGCGGGAGCGGCGCGCGATCGAACGCCCGAATCGGGGCTTGAGCGATAGGATGGTTCATGGATGGGTCTCCGGAAAGCTTCTGGTTTCTCGCATTGTAAGATCGATGGCCTCGCATCGAATCAACCATCCGACAGGATAGGAATCCATCATGGGTTTTCGGCTCAGCACGATCGCCACCCGTACGGGCGATGACGGGACCACCGGGCTCGGTGACGGCAGCCGGGTTGCCAAAGACTCGGCCCGAGTTGTCGCCATGGGTGACGTCGACGAACTGAACTCCACTCTGGGACTTCTGCGCTGCGAACCGTTGCCTGGGGCAATCGATAGCTTGCTGAATCAAATTCAGAATGATCTGTTCGATCTGGGTGGCGAACTCAGTATTCCGGGCTTTGTCCTGCTCGCCGAGGAACGGGTGCTTGCGCTCGACCAGGCTCTCGCGGACTACAACGCCGAACTCCCTCGGCTGGAGGAATTTATCCTGCCGGGGGGCAGTCGCAGCGCTGCGATCGCTCATGTAGCCCGCACGATCTGCCGGCGCGCCGAACGGACCGTGATCAGCCTTGCGAGCCAGACGCCATTGGCCGCGGACAGTGCAGACAGCGCGGACAGTGCAGACAGCGCCGCCCCCGCAGACCCTGCGCCCCCGGCGTTGCGCCCCCTCGCGCAGCAGTACCTTAATCGCCTGAGCGACCTACTCTTTGTGCTGGCCAGGACCCTCAACCGGGTTGAAGGCGGCGACGATGTGTTGTGGTCTCGAGAGCGTTAACCCAAGGTCCCCATGATGCAGACGCTCTACATCGCCAATAAAAACTATTCGTCCTGGTCACTAAGGCCCTGGGTCTTGATGCAAGAGTTGGGCATCCCGTTCGAGGAGCGGCTCGTCCCTTTCGTATCGGCCGACCAAGCCAGCCCATTCTTCGACTTCTCGCCCACGGGTAAGGTCCCGTGTCTGGTTAATCATCGGGATTCAGTTGAAGGCGACGCTGGCATCGCCCCCCACGACGGCGCCATCTGGGATTCGTTAGCCATCTCTGAGTATCTCGCCGAACACCATCCCGGCGTCTGGCCCAAGGCCAGCGATGCACGTCATTGGGCCCGCAGCGCATGCGCCGAAATGCATTCGGGATTTGGAACGCTGCGCAGAATTTGCACGATGAATTGCGGTGTTCGGGTCCAACTTCCTGCCATTACGATTGAACTCCTCGGAGATCTCAATCGGATTGACCAGCTTTGGCTTGAGGGACTTAGTCGGTTCGGTGGACCATTTCTGGCGGGGTCGTTATTCACTGCGGTCGATGCATTCTTCTGCCCGGTCGCGTTCCGGATCCAGACCTATGGCCTAGCACTCAGTCCGCCCGCGATGAACTATGCGAAGACGCTTCTCGAACTGCCAGCCATGCGCCGGTGGTATGCGGAGGCACTCAACGAAACCTGGCGCGACGAGGCCCATGAGATCGATATGCGCCAGACCGGCACACTCCTGCAAGACCTGCGACGCGCCGTTGCATAAGGGCTTCGGCCGCGCACTCAACCGCGCACTCAACCGCGCGCTCGACCGCCATTCCATCAAGAGATCGTTCTAATGTTCAAGACCCTCAAGGCGCCCGGCGTCCTGGCCATCGTTCTGTCTGCCGCAGGGATTCTGATGATCACGATGGGGACTCGGCAATCCCTCGGCTTGTTCATGGGCCCGATGAACTCGTCGACCGGCCTGGGCGTGGTCACCCTTAGTCTCGCTCTGGCGATTGGACAATTTGTCTGGGGCCTGGCGCAACCGATTGCAGGGGCGATTGCCGACCGTTGGGGCTCGCGCTATGTGCTATTTGCCGCGATTCTCTCGGCAGCCCTCGGGCTGGCGTTGACCCCTTTCATGGATACCGGGATCGGCCTCGGAATCACGCAGGGGATCCTCTTTGCCGGAGGCGCCGGCGCAGCGAGTTTCTCGATTCTGATGGGCGCGACCGCCAAGCAGGTACCGGCCGAAGCCCGAGCGGCTGCATCGGGCGTCATCAATGCCGGCGCGTCGGTCGGACAGTTCATTCTGACCCCGATCATTCAGCGCTTGATTCAGGCCCTGGGTTGGATGGGCGCGATGTGGTCGACAGTCGCCCTCATTGCGCTAGCGATTCCACTGGTGAACCGCGTCGCGCCTGTGAGAGTCAGCGCCGATCCAGCGCCCGTTTCGGGATCGGATCTTCGCCACGCAGTGTCTGAAGCTTTTCAGAGCCCGAGCTATGGCCTCCTGCATTTAGGTTTTTTTACCTGCGGGTTTCACATTGCCTTTCTGGTCACCCATCTGCCCGGCGAGGTTGACCTTTGCGGGCTGCCTGCATCAGTGGCCAGTTGGTCGCTGGCCCTGATTGGACTGGCCAACATTTTCGGTGGCCTTTACGCCAGCCATCTGATTAGCCGTTTTCGAAGCAAAAACGTGCTCGCTGGCATGTATGCGTCGCGAGCAATTTGTGTCCTCCTGTATCTGCTCGCCCCGAAAACCGAGTGGACCTTTTACCTGTTCGGTATCAGCCTCGGGGCCACCTGGTTGGCCACCGTGCCACCGACCGCCGCCATCGTCGGCAAGCTGTTTGGTACCCGCTTTCTGGCGACCCTCTTTGGGATGACCCTGGTGTCGCATCAGATCGGTGGCTTTCTGGGCGCCTGGCTGGGCGGCTTAGCACTTGCGCACCTGGGGAATTTTCAGTGGATGTGGTACGCCGATGCGGCTCTCGCCGCCTTTGCAGCGCTCGTCAATCTCCCAATCCGCGAGGCGGCAGTACCCGAAACGGCGGCCGCCTGATATCAGGGCACCACCCGGGTTTATTCCCCGCGTTTGAGGCGCCGCTGTCGAACCGCCATCGCAAGCACCTCCAGGAGCGGCACACTGTCCTCCCACGAAATGCATCCATCGGTGATGCTTTGACCGTAGGTCAGTGGCTGCCCTGCGACCAGATCCTGGCGACCGGCCAGAAGATGGCTCTCGATCATCATGCCGAAAATGCGTTCATCGCCACCGGCGACTTGAGCTGCGACGTCCTGGGTCACGGGGACTTGATTCTCGGGTTTTTTCTGACTGTTGCCATGACTCGCATCAATCATCAGACGGCAAGACACGTTGACCGCCGATGACTCGCGACACGCAGCATCGACACTAACCGCATCAAAATTTGGGACTTTGCCGCCACGAAGAATGACATGGCAATCTTCGTTGCCCAGCGTCCGGACAATCGCAGAGTGCCCGCCCTTGGTCACGGAGAGAAAGTGAT
>CAIPGD010000564.1 GCA_903864485.1 uncultured bacterium
CCGAATTTCGGTTATCGGATCGAATGTGGTGGGAAGTCCCTGTTTTTCACAGGTGATCACGAGCCCTTCTTTAACCCGCATGCTCCTCACACGCCTCTGTTTGCCGAATATCAGGTGGCGATCGATCAACACTCAGTGGCGATCGATCGTGCGCTGAACGGAGTGGACGCGCTGATCGTCGACTGCACCTATACCGAGGCTGAATATCCGCATAAGGCCGGATGGGGTCACGGTACGTTCGAGAGCGCGCTCGCGCTCGCTAAACGGGTGGGTGCTAAACATCTGTACTGCACCCACCATCTGCCCACCCGCAGCGATGACGAACTCGAAGCGGTGTTCGCCGCGTTTCTGGCCGACCAAGCTGGGCAGATCCGGGGCTTGGGCATCACGTTGGCCTACGAGGGTCTGGACGTCACCTTGTGAACCCTCCAGACCCTGGTTCGCACTTAGGGTTGGACTTCGAAAACGATCACCTGATTACGATCGGTGGCTGAGTCGGCCAAGGGGAAATTGTCGTCTGCGATCACCACCAGCGAACGTTTGCCATTCGCGAGACGGGGTCCAAAGGTGATCCCTTCGAGGTTGGCAATTCCGCCCAGCTGCGTTTTCAGCGTTTCGAAATCCAGCACCAGACGCTTGGTGACCGCAGTCGCGCCCTGGAGATTCGCGGCAGTCAACACGTTGGTTGCCTTGCTGATATCGATCTCGTACAAACGTACTTGATTGCCAATCACGCCAACTGAAAAACTGCGCTCAAGCACCAGAAACCGCGTCGAACTCAGGGCCAAAATCTCGGTGGCGCCGTTCACGGTGAATTGATCGGCGGGCACTGGGGCCGCTTGAACCTTTTCAATCGGATAGGCGTATTGCGCCGTGGCCTTTCCAGAGGTCCGATCAAAAACGGTGATCCGCGACTGAGCGCCGGTGGTCAGAGTTGGCGTCGCGCTGTCCTGAAAGAGGGGCCCTTCCATGATTGCGGCCAAGGACTTCCCATCGGGTAAGAAAGCCAAGCCTTCAAGGGTCAAATTGCCCCGTGGCCCGACATCTGATGAGCTCATCGCAAAGATCGAGGGCAATTCGTACTCGCGAACGTGCTGGCCAGCTTTTGTAATTTCGCGAATGAAGGGGTTGATGACGCGCGCCGGGGTGCTGGTGAGCGTGCGATCGCCTTCGCTGGCCCACACCAGATTGCCGTTCAATGGATCAATACGAATCGATTCCGGGTCGGCGACTTTGAGGTCCGGAACCTTTGGGTAGTCCGTGCCGTCCGGCTGCTTGAAACTAACCACGCTCTGGAAGGTGAGCCCACTAAAGCTGTTTGCGTCGAAACTCAAACGTGCCGTGTAAAAGCGTGGTGCATTGGGCGAATCGGTCGTGGTGCGGTCATCTGAAATAATGAAATAGGAGTCGGTCTTGGCGTCGTAGTCAATGCCGGACAGGCCGCCAACAACCGTGGCTGAGAATTCGGCACGGCGGGGGAGAATCTGCTGACCGATGAGCCGCAGGCTGCTCACGCTGATCTCTTCAGTCACAGGATCATCGTTGCCACAGCTGGTGACAAATCCCAGTAGGAGTAACGGCGCCAATATGCGCATAGAACGTTTCATCATCTCAGGCTCCAGAAGGTTATAAAAGCGGGGGGGAGCATAGGTGCTGATCATGTCGTCCTGATGAATTCATCTGGCTGTCACAGCACTCGAATCTAATGCCGGCAATTCGATAGGAGTTCGGTATGAAGCTGTCCATTCGCACATTCACCACATTTACATTGGGTCTTGCGATTGCATTTTCGGCGTCCACTGTGTCGGCACTGAATATCGTGGTGACGAACGATGACGGCGCTGAGGCATCAACGGTGATCGCCATGCAGCAGCGCCTGATCGCTGCCGGGCATAGCGCAATTGTTTGTGCATCGACCCAGGACAAAAGCGGTACTGGTGGGCAATTGGATTTTCTGAAGCCCATCACGCCAATGACGGCGACTTCACGGGCCGGCTTCATCAAAGCGGGCGCGCCAGGCGTTGGACTCGTGCCCGGTCTGACCGATGTCTACTATGTGGACAGCACCCCAGTCGCGAGCGCGCTGTATTGCCTGGATGTGGCCAGTTTTAAGAAATGGAACGCGGTCGCCGATCTCGTCGTATCGGGGCCGAACTACGGCAACAACACGGGCTTGATTAACAACAGTTCGGGCACCGTGAATGCGGGTCTGATTGCCCTGAACCGCGGGGTCCCGGCCATCGTCGTCAGTGCCGCTAAACCCAGTTCCTATAAAGCCTTCGACAAGCTCGTCGACGCCGATCCGGAATATGAAGTGGCCGACATTATCGTCAAGATCTTGAAGGAGTTGATCGTACAAAAGTCGGTGGCTGGCGGCGCTCTTTTGCCCCCTGGTGTTGCGTTAAACGTTAATACGCCCGCGTTCGATACAGGCAAAGCCAATGCATTGCCGTTGAAATTCACCCAAGTGGGCGTTGCTGCCAGTGCCGTGCCATTTTTCGTCGAGGACCTCTCGACCGATCCAGTCGCGGTGGGTTACGGATTGGGTGCGGTCAAGTTCCCGGGCATTACGCTAGGCCTTCCTACCACGGGCGTCCCAGCCAAGCTCTCATCAATTAAAGACACCGATCCGAATTCCGAGCAAAACGCTGTCCTCGCCGGGTCGGTCGCTATCTCGGTGATCAAAGGCAATCATCAGGCCGGTCGAGCGGCTGAGTCGGCCCTTCGCCTGAAGCTGCAAAACATCGCGAAGTAAGGCGAACGTCATGCGATTTTCACGACTGACCTCTGCTACGTCGGCCCTCGCAGTGCTGATATCTCTGATTGGATGCTCGTCTAACGATGCAGCCAGCGACTTTTCGGCCAACGCGACCGTGACTACCAAGGCGGCGCCCGGCGCTTCATCGGCGTATCTAGTCGGTGATCCCGACGGTGGGGCGTATGCCGAATCGTTTCTGGACGCGAATGGCGACGGATTCATGTTGGCTTACGCTGACGATGCCAAGGCAACGGTGGCCTACTATCGTGTGCGCGGTAGTGCGGCCGAGCGTATGCCGCGACCAGCCAGTCCGATTACGGTGAGTATTGCCGCGTCAAGTGCAGTCAGCTTTCCGACAGCGTCCTTGAACCTGGCCAACGCAGCGGGTACCTACCGGACTCTTGTTAACGGTACCCAATCGCTTACGATCACCATCGATAGCGTCGGCAACCTAGTGGGTAGCGGATCGGGGTGCAGTGTGACGGGAACGATGAATGACAAGAGTGTCGTTGCTGGTGCGATCGCGGTCACGCTCAACCTGTCCGGATGCGCGATCCCGAACGGCCAATATCAGGGATTTGCCTTGCGGTCGCCCGCACTGGCACCCGCAGTCCTCAAAGTCGTTGGCCAAAACGGGATCAGTGCAATCGACTGGTTGTTGCTTTGACAACCCTTGGCTGTCCGCCCATCGAGATTTGATCAAACCCTGGGTTCGGTCTTTAGCCGGGTTCTAATTCCCTAGTGCACCAGTTTGACCGCCTGGTCCACGAAGCGATAGACCTCTGAGGGGATCATTCCGGTCTGCACACGCTCCATTTTTCCGCCCTGATGACCGGTGCGGACAATCACCAGACCCTGATCGGGAACCACAATCACATACTGACCCTGATGGCCCTGGAGCAGATAGAACGGGTGTTGGTAAGCCCAGTCCATCCAAAGGGAGTGACCATAGAACGGCTGTAAATCGGGCTTTCGCATGCGCTCAACAAAGGCTTTGTCCAGGAGTGCCCGACCACCCCATTGGCCATCCTGCAAAAGTAGTTGTCCGATCTTCGCAAAATCGCGTGCGGTGGCAAAGATGCAGCAATACGTACGTTCCATCCCGCCTTCGCGATCCAGCGTATAAAAGGCGTCGCTCTCCATACCGAGCGGGCCCCACAGGCTGCGGGACAAGTGCTCGCTGATGCTCAAGCCAGGTTCTCTCGCTTCCAGGGCGCGTTTCAAGAAAACCCCCATCAACTGGGTACTGCCGCTGCTGTATTCATAAGCAGTTCCGGGCTCGCGCTCAAATCCCTGGCGCAGAACCAGTGACTCCGCATCGTTGCCGTAATAAAGGTTCGTGGTGATGTTGAGCGGCGTAAAGTAGTTTTCCGTCCAGTCATGGCCAGATTTCATGCTCGAGAGCTGAGCAAGCGTTGCCCTCTTGCCGCGCGGATCATTGGCATATTCCGGGATGCGTTCGATCAGGCGCGCGTCGAAGCTCGAGATGAACCCTTCCTTGACTGCTAACGCCACCTGCAGGGTTGTGATGGTTTTGGCCATGGAAAACGAGTTGGTCCGGCTCGACGCCTGGTAACCACCGAAATACGTTTCGTGCACCAGCGCACCTTGTTGCAAGACCAAAAATGCGGCGCTGTCTTGTCGCTTGAGATCCGCCAGAAGTTCCGGGTCGAGCGGTCTTTCGTTATAGCGCCGATCCTTGGGCCAGGGCTGCTCGACACTCTTGCGAATGGTGCGCTGGGCAAAATTGGAGGCGTCATCGATGTTGGCAGTCCGATATCCTTTAAGATAGGTTGCGGCCAATGCCTTCCAAAGATACCCGTGGCCGCCCAACTGAATCCCGATGGCGAGCAACGCCAATAAAGACGCCAGCATCAGCAGCCGTTTTTTCAAAGAAGCCTCGAAGTTGAAAGGATGTCTCGA
>CAIPGD010000565.1 GCA_903864485.1 uncultured bacterium
AAGGTGACCAGTGCGGCACCAGCGAACGCTGTCGCCGCGTGACCCGACGGAAAAGATTGCGTCGTGAGGGCGGGACCAAGAACGGCAACCGTGTTGGCACCCAACACGGCGAGAGGCCTCGGTGCACTGACGAGTGGTTTGGGGATGTGAACGAGTAAGGCGACGATCAACAAGGTCAGGGGCACAGAGCGGATCGCCAGGGGCCGCCGCCAGTGCATCGCCAACAAGAGCGCCAGCACAACCGTGGTGTCGCCCGCCAGGGTGGCAAACAGCCAGAATGGTGCGGTGGAGCCACGGGCCAGGTTATTGAGCCCAGTGAACAGTTGGCGATTGATTTCTGGACTGAGCAATAGTGCCAGCGTAACGCTCAGCGCGAGCAAGGCAGGCAATACCAGCCATGGGTTGCGAAGGCGGGCCCTCGCAAGCTCAGGTCCGCCCCGGCCTGGGATGTTCACTCGGGGGCCTTCCCCAATTTGAGCAGCGACACGTCGGCGCGCTCGTACACGACTTCGTCGACGGTCGCGATGGGCACCAGATCAGGGCGGCGTCGTGTTTTGGTCAGGACGAGATCGCCCGGACGGGGATCGCGACGCGTAACCCTGACGCTCGTGAGTACGGCAAAACTTGGGACATCAATGCCCCACATCACAACATCCAGTTTGCGAACGCTTGCTCGCTCGGCCGCTTCAACGATCGGGCGTTGGATCGCTTCGATCGTGCGACCGATCAGCCCAGGGCCCAGAACGATCATCACGATGATGGAACTAAACGCCCACGCAACTTCGCCGCTGGCGATGGGACGGCGACGGCTGGCGGCCAGCCACCCGAAGAGTGCGAGCGCAATCGCACCCCCCGCACAGCCCAGGACCCAGACTTCATCGAAGCGCGTCACCACTTCGGGAATCGCGGCCGCGTAAAAGGGATCGGTCACCTTGGGTGCGAGACGGGCCAAAAGTTGCGGCCACAACGCGGACAGCGCGAGAATCAAAACCGGGAATACGAACGCAAAACGCGGGATTCGCTCGGGGCGCGCGATCGACATCGCAATCACGAGGCCGGTGAGGCCATAGAAGCCATAGTGCGGCAGCTTGGTTGCTGATGCAGTAAAAAACAGGATAACGAAGGCAAACCAGGCAAGGCCAAAACTAAATGCGGGCGGGCGAGGGCCGCGGATCAGTTGCTGGACCGTTGGCGCCAAGAGCCAAACCGAGGGCAGCAACGCGATCAGGGTCCAGGCGGGGTAGTACAGCGGGCCGGCTGAAAAGCCGTGCATGGTCTGCGTGAATCGACCGACATTATGCTTAAAGATAAAACCATCGACGAACGCTTGGCCATGTTCTACCAATTGCCAGACGTACCAGGGCGCTGCGATACCGAGCAGAATCGCCCAGGCTAGCGGGTCCGCCAGCAGGTCCCTTAGCGCAATCCAGCGCCTCTGAATCAGGACATGCAGCAATACGGCGGCGCCAGGAATCAACAGTGCAATCGGACCCTTGGCGAGCAGGCCCAAACCGACGCAGGCGGCCGCTATACGTAAGGCCCGTCGATCCCCATCCTGCACAAAGAGATATGCGTGAAGGGTCGCGCCCGCCAGTAAGGCATTGAGCAATGCATCGGCCGTCGAGACGCGGCTGATCACCATGGGACCGAGCGCGCAGGCGAGGGTCAGAACCGCCAAAGCGCCACGGCGCTGATCGGAGACTCGCACAACAAACGCCCCGACCAACCAC
>CAIPGD010000566.1 GCA_903864485.1 uncultured bacterium
AAGAAGCGCTGAGCAAATCTGCGCAGCAGGCGCAACCAGCAACTGGACGGAGTGACTTCATCACAAATTCCTTAAAGATGGGAAAACAGGGCGAACGCTTTATCACAATCTAGCACTATCTTATGACAGTTATTTAGGGCGAAAGATTCTAAATAACTGCTCTGGTCCGATTTTAAAGTAATCGGCCGGACCGCCGCCACGCGCAATGTGCTGGGCCTGCGAGGTGTCGTAGACGCCATTGATTAAGAGGCGGCGATCGATATGAACCCCGATTACTTCGCCAAAGGTCACGAAAGTCGATAACGGCTCTTTTGCTGCGGTCTGTAACTGGATAATCTGGGTCAGACGACACTCGAACGCTACCGGACTTTCCATCACCCGCGGCGCCTTCACTAAACGACTGGGGGTGGGCGTCAATCCGGCCAATTGAAATTCGTCGACATCGGCCGCTACGGCTGCGCTGGTTTGATTCATCGCTTCGGCTAACGGGAACGTCACAAGGTTCCAGACGAACTCTCCAGTTTCTTCAATATTCAGTAGCGAATCTTTGCGGCCGATGCTAGAAAAACCAACGATCGGCGGAACGTAGTTAAAACCATTAAAAAAACTGTACGGCGCCAGATTCAGCACTCCTGCCGCACTGCGTGTCGACACCCATCCGATCGGGCGGGGTGCGACGATCGAATTGAACGGGTCATGCGGCAGACCATGACCTAGCGCGGGTTCGTAAAAATGAATATCGGCGTGGTCAATGGTCTGGGTCATGAAGGTGCACTCTGATTGGTCATAGAGAGGGGTCAGTCCAGCACTCGATTCAACAGGTCGGCCAAGCGCTGCGTTGCGAGGACAAGCCGGGCCCGGACGATGCGTTGGGCGCGCTCTTCATAATCGGATTCGAGCTTGCGACGCTCGGGGTAGAACCAGTCCTCTTCTACGATACGACAGGATTCTTCGGCCCAACGGGCGGGGTCGGCCCCTCGAGCGGCAACGGCCACGGGCCCCCTGGCCGCCGACTCGAGATCGCGCGTCAAAAGTTCGAGGCCACCCGGCCAATTCACGACGAGTGCGGTGTCCCACACCGCGTGCAGGTTGGTACCGCGCCCATACGCTTGCAATTGAACCGTGTTGCCGCCACGGTCGTCGGCAAAACCCGCATGCAGCGGTTGGTGAACGTCGGCGACAAAATGAACCACGTATTTCAGTGCCTTCAGACGATCCGCGTCCGCCCCGCGTGCGCCGAGGATGGCTGCCTGTCGATCGATCGCAGCAACGACGCACTGGCCCTGCGCGCAGTCGCGAGTCGCTTCGAACCGGCAACCGCCATTGCGCGGGAGATTCACGTAATGCCAGGGCGCGTCGGCGGCAGACCGGTGGTCGTCGGCCCAATTTGCGATCGAGCCAAGCGTGGCGCCGGGCTCCAGACTCAATAAGCGTCCGATTTCGGCGCGTGCTTTGGGGCTTAGTTGCTGCTGGGCGAGATCGCCGATCAAGCGGTGCCCGTCGACGCCCCACGCGCTTGCCCGTTGGGTCATGCAAAACCCACAGATAAGGGTAATCAGGGTCAGGGTGATACCAGAATTACGGAGGGACTTCAACGCGGGTGGACCAGATGTTGGAGATTGAAACGTGGGGTTATTAGAAAATCACCCAGATGTTGGCATAAGCTCGCTTACCATTCTGCGTTCAATAGATTTCTCCGTTTTAATCACTCGCATTTCAGGTGGGCGGTCCGGCTATGAATACAAACAATCCTCAGGCATTGGGTGCTGAACTAGGCCTGGAATCGCTTCGATTTGGCAGCAGCGCGACGGTTCGGCGCGTTGAAGATCGCGCGCTGTTGCTCGGCGAGGGTCAATTCACCGACGATTTGCAGCGCGAAGATTTAGCGCATCTCGTTTTCTTGCGTTCGCCCTACGGGCATGCCGAAATTCTCGG
>CAIPGD010000567.1 GCA_903864485.1 uncultured bacterium
ATAACAGTGCCTCAGCAGGCTCGGTCGTGGCGTACACAATGGTCGATTCACCACTCGCAAACAGCGTCGAGAATTCATCCCGCAATTCTTCGCGGAGCTTGTAATCCAGATTAACGAGCGGCTCGTCGAGCAACATCAGAGACGCCGATTTGGCCAGTGCGCGGGCCAGTGCAACCCTTTGCTGCTGCCCGCCCGACAGTTCAGCTGGATAACGGTCCAAAAAAGACTCAATCTGAAGGCGTCGCGCGACATCCCTGACTCGCTGCGCAATCTCGGATGCTTCCAAGCGTCCACCCAACTTGAGTGGAGACGCAATATTTTGCGCCACCGTCAGCGAGGGATAATTGATGAATTGCTGGTACACCATGGCGACGTCGCGCGATCGAACCGGCATGCCCGTGACGTCCCGACCATCGACCCAAATCTTGCCCCGGCTCGGGACGTCGAGTCCCGCCAGCAGACGCAGCAACGAGGTCTTCCCGGCGCGGGTCGCTCCCAGCAGCACCGTCAGTGACCCCGGCTCAAGCTGAAGGTCAAGCGGATAGAGGTGCGTCTCCAATCCTTCCTTCAGACTGACCTGATCAAGCCTTAATTGCATAGCGAATGATTCATGATCGTGGAACCGTACGCTGATTTTCAGCATCCCACCATTGCGAGAGCCGCTCGGCCGCTCCTAGCGGCAGATGGAGCCCGAGTTTGCTGCGTCGCCAAAGAACGTCATCCAGCGTCAACGCCCACTCCCGATCGCGCAGGTAACGCAGTTCAGCCTCAAAGATACCGGGCGCAATCTCATCCCCTAATGGGCGGCCGCGCACGAGGAATTCTTCGACCAACGAACCATAGGACCGCACCCAGCGCCGCAGGAGATCCGCTGGTAGCTCCGGGAATTCGACGACTAGCGCTGCCACGAATTGCTCAAAGCCCTGATCTGGACGATCGGTCGTCGCGACCCATTTCGAAAAATCGCCACCGGGCAACGCTTCCCCGGAAGTCCAGTCAGGCCGGTTCACCCCGAGTTGGTCACAGATCAAGCGGGCGGCTTCTTCTGCAAGCTTGCGGTAGGTTGTAATCTTGCCGCCCCAGACGGTGAGCAGTGCAGGTCCGTTGGTGTCCACCTCAAGTTGGTAGTCCCTGGTCACGGAAGAGGCATCACTCGCCTCATCCTCAAGCAGTGGGCGAACGCCCGAATAACTCCAGACCACATCGGCTGGCACAATTTGCGCCTCGAAATACCGGTTCACCTGATTACAAAGATATTGAATCTCGTCAGGATCTATCTGAACGGGTGCCGTCAGCGTCTTTATTTCGACGTCCGTCGTGCCAATGAGCGTGAAGTCTCGCTCATAGGGAATCACGAAAATCACTCGCCGATCGGGCGCCTGCAACAGATACGCATCGTCATGGTCAAACAGACGCGGGACGACGATGTGACTGCCTTTCACGAGACGCAAGGTTTTTGAACCGCTGACACCCGCGTTCTGATGCAGAAACTCAGCGGCCCAGGGGCCTGCCGCGTTGACCAGCAAACGCGCACGCACCGTTGACAACTGTGAAGTCGTTGCAGACACCAGGTCGACTGACCAAACCCCGGCTTCGCGACGCGCCCGCACACATTGGCAGCGCGTCATGATCTGAGCCCCGCGGATGCGTGCATCGATCGCATTCAACACAACCAGTCGGGCGTCATCGACCCAGCCGTCCGAGTACACAAAGGCCCGATGCA
>CAIPGD010000568.1 GCA_903864485.1 uncultured bacterium
ACTGCAGGTAAGCCGTTGCGACGTCCCGCGTGCCCTTGCGATC
The DNA here is from genome assembly GCA_903864485.1 of uncultured bacterium. Lineage (GTDB taxonomy): Bacteria > Pseudomonadota > Gammaproteobacteria > Burkholderiales > Burkholderiaceae_E > RFPW01. Next base: position 44 of record CAIPGD010000568.1, read on the forward strand.
GACGGTGCGATCGACCACCGCCACTGGGGGTTCAGCCAAAATGCTGACCGATGGGACCACAATCTGGAACTTCTCTGGCCCCAACTCCTGAGCTGCCAAATACGCCTCGTTTTCCCAGGAAATAAAGACGTCACCGATGCCCCGTTCTGTAAAGGTCAGTAAAGACGCGCGGGCACCAGAATCCAGCACGGGAACGTTGCGATACAGGGCGGCGATAAATTCCTGCGCTTTCCTGGCGTCGTTGCCATTGGAGCGCAAGGCATACCCCCAGGCCGCCAGATAATTCCAGCGGGCGCCACCCGATGTCTTCGGATTCGGTGTAATCACCGCGACGCCAGGTTTCACCAGATCGCCCCAATCCTTGATGCCTTTGGGATTGCCCTTGCGGACCAAAAACACAATCGTCGACGTATAGGGCGCGCTGTTGTGTGGAAGGCGCTTCTGCCAATCCGCCGCGATCACCGCGCTTTTTTGCTGAATCTCGTCGATGTCATAAGCGAGTGCCAGAGTCACCACATCCGCTTCGAGACCATCGATCACGGACCGGCCCTGTTTGCCCGAACCCCCGTGGGACTGGCGAACCGTCACCACGTCTCCAGTTTTACCTTTCCAATAGGCTGCAAAGGCTTTGTTGAAGTCTGCATAAAGCTCGCGGGTCGGGTCATAGCTCACATTGAGCAGCGTCACGTCTTTTGCAGTTGCCGCGCTGAAGAAGCAAAGGCCCAGCACCAGCAACAGGAGTCGTCTAACCGGTATCGTGTGAAATCGCATGATGAACCTCGTTGTTGGGGGCGCGATCATGCACGGCACCGCACCCCGGACCAACGAACGATTTCAACTATGCAAATGCAAAACACCAAAAGCAGCCACAACCTCGGGCGGCGCCTGAACCAGTTCGATCAGAACGCCCTCACCGCTTAAGGGGAAGGCTGCATCGGCGCGCGGGTGGATAAAAGTGATGTCATGTCCAGCAGCCCCCTTGCGGATGCCGCCGGGCGCAAAACGAACGCCCTGCTCGGTCATCCAGCGGACTGCCTCGGGCAAGTCGTCAACCCAGAGCCCGACATGATTGAGGGGCGTTGTGTGCACCGCGGGCTTGCGCTCGGGGTCAAGCGGTTGCATCAGGTCGACCTCAACCGCCATTGGGCCGCTACCTAGCGTGCAGATATCTTCGTCAACATTCTCGCGTTCGCTGACAAACGTGCTCTTGACCTCGAGCCCGAGAATATCGACCCAAAGCGATCTCAGACGCTGCTTGTCCGGGCCACCGATCGCGATCTGCTGAATGCCCAGAATTCGAAAGGGTCGGATCATTATTCAAACTCAATAATGGCTTGGTCGACGCTGAGGCTCTCCCCCGCACGCGCACAAATTTGCTTGACTACGCCATCCTGCGACGCAGTCAAACTGTTTTCCATCTTCATCGCCTCAACCACGGCCAGTTTTTCGCCGGCCAGGACTTTTTGACCTGCCTGCACCGCAATCTGAACGAGCAGTCCGGGCATTGGCGAAAGCAACCAGCGCGAGAGGTCGGGCGGCGCTTTAAAGGGCATGAGCTTGAGAAGCTGGGCAGCACGCGGTGACAACACCATGGCGTCGATTGAGGCTCCGTGATGGGCGACGCGCAGGGTCAGTGGCTGCTTGGCGGACCCGCGCTCGACCTGCGCGCAAAAGGGCCGGGCATTGACCGTACCCTGAAGCAAAATTTCCCCTAATGGGGTGGGACTGTGGATCACATAGCTGCGCTCCCCCACCCTGACACTGGCTGTGATCGTGACGTCGTCATACTGTTCGATCAAAACCTCATGATGATGGTGGGCGCCCTCGGCACCCATTTGCACCACGACGTAATGACTGGCTTGAGCGAATTCATGACCGGGTAGCTGACCGCTGATACCTGCCGCTCGCGAATCGGCCTTACGCCGGACAAAGACAGCGAGGGCTACGAGGAACAAGGGATCGTCATGCGCAACATCCTCAGTCCTGAAGCCCTTGCCGTAGTGCTCCGCAATAAATCCGGTGTTGAACTGCCCACGAGCAAAGTCGGGGTGACCGATCAAGGCGGATTGAAACGCGATATTGCTGCTGATGCCGCGAATCAAAAACCCATCAAGAGCCTGGCGCATCTGCTCGATCGCATCCGCGCGATCGCGACCGTGCACGATCAGCTTGGCGATCATCGAGTCATAAAACATCGGGATTTCGCCGCCCTCGTAAACGCCTGTATCGACCCGGACGCCACCGAAGTGATCGTCGCTGTAGGCCGGGCCTTCCAGCGTGAGCGTCCCCTGCTCGAGACTCTGCATCGGCGGCTGATAGCGCACCAGTCGCCCTGTCGATGGCAAGAAATTGCGCAATGGATCTTCAGCATTGATCCGGCACTCAATCGCCCACCCACTGCGCCGGATGTCCTGCTGCGCGAACGCGAGCTTCTCGCCTGCCGCGACCCGAATCATTTGCTCGACCAGATCCAGTCCGGTAATGCATTCAGTCACCGGATGCTCGACCTGCAGCCGGGTGTTCATTTCCAGAAAATAGAAGTCCTGGTCCTTACCGACCACAAACTCAACGGTGCCCGCGCTTTGATACTGGACGGCTTTGGCCAGTGCAACCGCCTGCGCGCCCATCGCTTGACGGGTCGCTTCGGAGATGAACGGCGAGGGTGCCTCTTCGATGACCTTTTGATGGCGACGCTGAATCGAACATTCACGTTCGTGCAAATAGACAACGTTGCCATGGGCGTCGCCCAAGATCTGGATCTCGATGTGCCGTGGCTCCAGCACGTACTTTTCGATGAACACCCGATCATCGCCAAAGCTGCTCAAGGCCTCGCTGCGACAGCTGGCAAATCCGTCGTGTGCTTCTTTGTCATTGAATGCGACCCGCAGCCCCTTTCCACCCCCGCCCGCGCTGGCTTTGATCATCACCGGATAACCAATGCCCCGCGCGATTTCAACGGCTTGCTCGGGCGTGTCGATCGCCTGGTTGTATCCTGGGATCGTGCTGACACCCGCCTCGTTGGCGAGTTTTTTGGAGGCGATTTTGTCGCCCATCGCGGCGATTGAATGGTGCTTGGGGCCGATGAACACGATCCCTTCGGATTCCACCAGCCGCGCGAAGGCTTCATTCTCGGAAAGAAAACCATAGCCCGGATGGACCGCCTGCGCGCCAGTCTGCTTGCATGCGGCGATGATGTTTTGTGCAACGAGGTAGCTCTCGCGACTCGGCGCGGGGCCGATCAGTACGGCCTCGTCGGCCAGTTCGACATGGCGTGAAAACCGGTCGGCTTCGGAATATACCGCCACTGTTTGAATGCCCATTTTGCGGGCGGTCTTGATGACCCGGCAGGCAATCTCACCGCGATTGGCAATCAGAATCTTCTGAAACATAGTTCTATTCCTTCGACCAATCAGAGTGGAATGTTGCCGTGCTTGCGCCACGGGTTTTCCAGTTTTTTGTGTCTGAGCATCGCCAGTGAGCGGCAGATCCGCTTGCGGGTCTCGTGCGGTGCAATGACATCGTCAATAAAGCCTCGTGCACCAGCCACAAAGGGGTTAGCGAAACGTGCCTTGTACTCGGCCTCGCGAGCCGCTAATTTTTCTGGATCGCCCTTGTCTTCGCGGAAGATAATCTCCACCGCCCCCTTAGCACCCATGACGGCAATTTCAGCGTTGGGCCACGCGAAATTCACATCGCCACGCAAATGCTTGGATGACATCACGTCGTAGGCGCCACCGTAGGCTTTGCGCGTGATGACCGTGACTTTGGGAACCGTGCATTCCGCATAAGCGTAGAGCAGCTTGGCACCGTGTTTGATGATGCCGCCGTACTCCTGACTGGTACCCGGCATAAACCCTGGGACGTCAACAAACGTGATCACCGGAATATTGAACGCATCGCAGAACCGAACAAACCGCGCGGCTTTGATACCGCTCTTGATGTCCAGGCATCCGGCCAGAACCAGCGGGTTGTTGGCAACGATACCGACCGTCTGCCCTTCCATCCGCCCCAGACCGATCACGATATTGGCTGCATAGTCGGGTTGCAACTCAAAGAAATCACCGTCATCAACGACCTTATGAATCAACTCCTTGATGTCATATGGCTTGTTTGCATTATCTGGAACCAATGTATCGAGCGACATATCGAGTCGCCCGGCCGGGTCCCCACTGGGACGCACAGGTGGCTTCTCGCGATTGTTCAGCGGCAGATAATTGAAAAACCGACGCAGCATCAGGATCGCTTCGACATCGTTCTCAAAAGCAAGATCAGCCACGCCACTTCGAGTGGTGTGAGTCAGTGCACCACCGAGCTCTTCAGCCGTCACTTCTTCATGCGTCACCGTCTTGACCACTTCGGGGCCGGTCACGAACATGTAGGAACTGTCCTTGACCATGAAAATGAAATCGGTCATCGCAGGGCTGTAGACCGCCCCCCCAGCGCACGGGCCCATGATCATGCTGATCTGCGGGATCACACCAGACGCCAATACGTTTTTCTGGAACACGTCCGCGTATCCGCCCAGCGACGCGACGCCTTCTTGAATTCGTGCGCCCCCAGAGTCATTCAACCCGATCACTGGCGCCCCGGCCTTCATGGCCTGATCCATCACCTTGCAGATCTTCTCGGCATGGGTCTCGGATAGCGCACCGCCAAAGACGGTGAAGTCCTGACTGAACGAGAACGCCAGCCGGCCATTGATCATTCCGTAGCCAGTGACGACGCCGTCACCGGGAATGCGGTTATCGGCCATCCCAAAGTCGACACAACGGTGCTCAACAAACATGTCCCATTCTTCGAACGTCCCCTCGTCAAACAGCAATTCAAGCCGCTCGCGGGCCGTCAGCTTGCCTTTGGCATGCTGCGAGTCGATTCTCTTTTGCCCGCCACCCAAGCGGGCCTTGGCCCGCTTCTCTTCGAGCAGTTTCTGAATGTCATTCATGGGTTTTACTCAATTGGTTTTCTTGGAATCATAGTCAGTTCGAGTAGCTGTCGAGCGGCCACCGACGCTGCAAGCCGGCCGGCCAAGACTGCCTCGAGTGCTGCGGGTAGTGCCGCCTGAACCGCCGGGTGGTCTCTGAAGCGCGATTTCAGCCCGGCCTCAATGCGCTCCCACATCCAGGCCTGGGTCTGCTGGGTTCTTCGTGCTGCTAACTGGCCATTTCGCGTTTGCAACTCGCGAAAGGTTTGGACCGCTGCCCAGAACGCACGGAGACCACCCGCGGCGCTGGCATCCGTTGCCGCGGCGCTAGCATCCGTTGCCGCGGCGCTCGGATCCATTGCCACGGCGCCTGCGAAAGGCTTTATCCCGATGGCTTTTAGGGCACTGAGCTGCAGAACAGTAGGTTGCCAAATCGACAGGTCGTGATGCGCCCGGTCCGGATGACGATGCATACCGAACAAGCGCAACGAGGACATTATTTGCGACTGTGCCCGTGTCGCCGCATCCAC
>CAIPGD010000569.1 GCA_903864485.1 uncultured bacterium
CACTCAGGTGCCCGGCCAGCGACTTGGCGCAAGGAAGCGTCAAGGCAAAGGCTGCCACCGACAAGATGCCCAGCAGATAGGCCTCTGCCTCAATTGAAAGCCCGACGCGCTGCGTCACAGGGGAGATTGAACTGGCTTGGGTCATGGAAGACTCCGCAGGTGGGGTTGACCTGCCCGGTTTTTCCGAGCCATTCATTCCTGTAAGACGGCCCGGTTGGGGACTGAATGATATTGCTGCTTGAATTCGTTCGGGGTTAGGTAGTCCAGACTGCTGTGGGGACGCACGGCGTTGTAGTGCTGGCGCCAGCCCTCGATGACCACCTGGGCCTCCCGGCGCGAGCGGAACCACTCCAGGGACAGGCACTCGTCGCGGAACTTGCCGTTAAAGCTCTCGTCGGTTCCGTTTTGCCAGGGCTTGCCGGGGTCGCTCAGCGATGTACCGATGCCAGCCTGGGCGATCCATTCGAGGATGGCATGGCTGACGAACTCCGGGCCGTTATCCGAGCGCATGAACACGGGCGCGCCATGCTGGCTCACCAGACGCGAGAGGACCTCAATGACCCGCTGCGAGCGGATGGCTCCGGCCACGTCGATGGCTAGGCACTCCCGGGTGTACTCATCCACCACTGTCAGGCATTTGATCTGGCGGCCGTCGGCGGTGGTGTCGAAGACGAAGTCGTAGGCCCACACCATATTGACCTTGAAGGGCGTGTGAGCGCGGGGGCGGCCCGAGGCAATGCGTTTGCGCGAGCGCTTCTTGGGCAGCAGCAGACCGGCTTGGCGCCAGATTCGGTGCGTGCGCGACCAACTGAGCTCAAAGCCCTGGCGGCGCAAGAAGATGCGAATGCGCCGGTAGCCGTAGCGCGGGTACTGCGCCGACAGCGACTTCATCGCCTCGATCACCGGCGCGTCTTTGGCAGGCAGCTGCAACTCGTAGTTCACTGTCGATCGGGCCACCCCTATGAGCCCGCACGCCCGGCGCTGGGACAGCCCTCGCTGGCAAGCCAGTTGGACCTGTTCACGCCGGCCCTGCGGGCTCACCACTTTTTTGAGTTGATCTCCTTGAGCACCTCGATGTCTAGCGCCGCCTCGGCCAGCAGCTTTTTCAGGCGGGAGTTCTCCAACTCCAGCGCCTTCAGGCGTTTGACATCGGCAGCCTCCATCTGGCCAAAGTGCTTTCGCCAGGCGTAGATCGTGGGCTCACTGACCTTGTGCTTCTTGGCCGCCTCGGCCACCGTCGTACGGTCTGCCTCGCGCAGTACCGTGACCATCTGTTCTTCTGTAAATCGACTTTTTCTCATGGGCTCCTCGCGGATTAGGAGCCATCTTCCTAGAAATTATCGGTACGGAAAAACCGGGCAGGTCACTCCCCATTCGCGTACTGCCGTCGGTACTGAAGCTGCCCATTTGTGTGAAACTTGATCCATCTGAGCCGATCGTCATATTCCCTATCTTGTTGTAGGTGACTCCGCTGGAAGAGACGCTCATTGTTTCGGAAAGGCGAGTCATGGTCTCACCTTTATCTGATACGGCCATATTTCCAAAAATGTTCCAGAAAGA
>CAIPGD010000570.1 GCA_903864485.1 uncultured bacterium
CCGGACGTCCTTGCTCTGATCGACCGGCAGGGCCATCGGTGCGGGTCGTTCGCTGGGTGAACTCGCCATGCGCCGCCCGCGAGCCCTCGACAAAGACGCGCAACTGCGCGATCCCGCTGGACGGATCGACCTCCGGGGCCGCGAGCGCTGGCGCCGGCGCAAGCTGGATTGCGATCAAGATCGATACCGCAGCGAACCGCGCCACCATGACTGGCCAACGGTGAGCGCTCATTCGTTCCGAGCCGGAACCAGCACATCGCGGTTGCCGTTGCTGGCCATCGAACTCACAACGCCAGACTTCTCCATTTGTTCGAGAAGCCGGGCGGCCCGGTTATAGCCAATCCGTAAGTGACGCTGGACGAGTGAAATCGAAGCACGCCGGTTCTGGAGAACGATTCCAACAGCTTGGTCGTACATCGGATCGGTCTCGGCGTCGACGCCTGCCTCGGAGAGCGTTTGGCTCAGGCCGCCAAAACCGACCGCACTACCCGTGTCGGCGGCTTCAACCACACCGCCTTCGAGCAAGCCCTCGATATAGTCGGGGTCGCCCTGGGCCTTCCAGTGCTCGACGACCCGATGAACCTCTTCATCCGCAACAAAAGCGCCATGCACCCGCATGGGCACTCCGCTGCCTGGGGGCAGGTAAAGCATGTCACCCATCCCGAGCAGGCTTTCGGCGCCCATCTGATCGAGGATGGTGCGCGAATCGATCTTGCTCGAAACCTGAAAGGCGATCCGGGTCGGAATATTGGCCTTGATCAGACCCGTAATGACGTCGACCGAGGGCCGTTGGGTGGCCAATATGAGGTGAATCCCCGCCGCTCGTGCTTTCTGGGCCAGACGTGCGATCAACTCCTCGATCTTCTTGCCAACCACCATCATCAGGTCGGCTAGCTCATCGATCACAACCACAATCTGCGGAAGTCGACTGAGTGGCTCCGGGGCGTCAGGGGTTAGCGAAAACGGATTTGGAATCAGGGTCTCGCGCTGCGCCGCTTCCGCGATCTTCGTGTTGAAACCGGCCAGGTTACGTACACCGAGCTTGCTCATGATGCGGTAGCGCCGCTCCATCTCCGCAACGCACCAATTCAGCGCATTGGCGGCCTGCCGCATGTCGGTCACCACCGGAGCCAACAGGTGCGGGATGCCTTCGTAGACACTCATCTCAAGCATCTTGGGATCGATCAGGATGAGCCGTACCTGAGCGGGATCGCTCTTGTAGAGAAGCGACAGCAACATCGCGTTGATCCCAACCGACTTACCCGACCCCGTGGTACCGGCCACCAGCAGGTGCGGCATACGGGCCAGGTCAGCGACGACGGCGTGGCCGCTGATATCTTTACCCAGGGCCATCGTCAGCGCCGAACTCGCATCGGCGAACACCTTGGCGCTCAGGATCTCCGACAGTCGAACCGTCTGGCGCCTGGCGTTGGGCAACTCAAGCCCCATCACATTCTTGCCGGGAATGGTCTCAACCACTCGAAGCGAAGTCAGCGAAAGCGCACGG
>CAIPGD010000571.1 GCA_903864485.1 uncultured bacterium
AATCCGCCAGCCGCAGTGGCTGGGCGCGGTCGACGCCCTGCAAGTGGACCTGTACGACGACGAGGCAGCCGCCCCCGTGCTCGACAGTCCCGAGTTCTACGCCGACTGCCGCAATCTGCTCACGCCCGATGGCTGCATGACGGTCAACCTGTTCGGCCGCTCCTCCAGCTTCGACCAGAGCGTGGCCAAAATGGCGGCCGCCTTTGGCCCGGATGCGCTGTGGGCCTTCAAACCCACCCGCGAGGGCAATACCGTGGTCCTGGCGCAGCGCACCCCCGCCAACCCGGGTCGCAGCCTGATGCTGGAGCGGGCGGATGCGATCCAGCGCTTGTGGGGTTTGCCTGCCGCTAAGTGGGTCCGGGGCCTTCAACAGTTGGGGAAATAGCTACAGCATCCCGTGTAAACGCGGGTTTACCCACACATGCGCGAGAAAAAGCTTGTGCAAAATCAGCGGGTTGTTTTTACGAGGGGTATGTGTGCGAATCAAAAGTCAAAAAGATTTTTTCTCCGGCCTGATGTTCACCGCGATCGGGGTGGCCTTTGCCGGCATTTCAAGCACCTACACCATTGGTAATGGTGCCCGTATGGGACCGGGGTATTTCCCCTTGGTGCTGGGCGTCTTGCTGGCGGGTCTGGGGGTTTTGATCGCCGTGCGTTCCTTTGCCGTGGGACCCGACGGTGGTGACCCCGTCGGTCGATTTGCATGGCGGCCCTTGATTTTCATCATTTCCGCCAATCTGGCATTCGGTGCCTGCCTGGGAGGTTTGCCCAGCATTGGGCTGCCGCCCATGGGGCTCATTGTGGGAATTGTTATTTTGACCTTTGTTGCCAGCCTGGCCAGCGACGAGTTCAACCCTAAAGAGGCCCTGGTATTGAGCGTCGTCTTGAGCGTTTTCAGCTACGGCGCATTCATCAAGCTGTTGAATTTGCAGTTCCCGGTGTGGCCTGCGTTTCTGGGCCTATAAGGAAAAACCATGGATTTGCTCAACAACCTGGCCATGGGTTTTGGCGTTGCCTTTACCCTCTCGAATCTCATGTACGCCTTCATTGGCTGCCTGCTGGGCACGCTGATCGGGGTTTTGCCCGGCATCGGGCCGCTGGCAACGATTGCCATGCTCTTGCCTGCCACCTATGCGCTGCCACCGGTGGCAGCGCTGATCATGCTGGCCGGTATTTACTACGGTGCCCAGTACGGCGGCTCCACCACAGCCATTCTGGTGAACCGGCCCGGTGAAGCCTCCTCGGTGGTCACCATCATCGACGGCTACCAGATGGCCCGAAATGGCCGAGCCGGCCCGGCGCTGGCCGCCGCCGGCCTGGGCTCGTTTTTTGCCGGTTGCGTCGGCACCCTTGTGCTGGCTGCCTTTGCCGTACCCCTGACCGAAGTGGCCTTCAAGTTCGGTCCGGCCGAGTACTTCTCGTTGATGGTGCTGGGCCTGATAGGCGCCGTGGTGCTGGCCTCCGGCTCCTTGCTCAAGGCGATTGCCATGATTATTTTGGGCCTGCTGCTGGGCATGGTGGGAACCGACGTCAACTCCGGCATGGCACGCTTCACCATGGATGTGATTGAGCTGACCGATGGCATTGGCTTTATCGTGATTGCCATGGGTGTGTTCGGTTATGGCGAAATCATCAGTAATCTGTCCAAACACCATAGCGAGCGCGAAGTCTTCACGGCCTCGGTATCCGGGCTGATGCCCACCAAGCAGGACTTCAAGGACATGCTCCCTGCCGTGTTGCGCGGTACCTCCCTGGGTTCTCTCTTGGGTATTCTTCCCGGCGGTGGCGCCGTGATGGCGGCATTTGCCGCTTACACACTGGAGAAAAAGACCAAGCTGGCGCCCCATGAGGTACCGTTCGGCAAGGGCAATATCCGCGGCGTTGCGGCGCCCGAGGCGGCGAACAACGCGGGCGCCCAAACATCGTTCATTCCCCTGCTGACCCTGGGCATTCCACCCAACGCGGTGATGGCGCTGATGGTGGGGGCCATGACCATCCACAACATCCAACCCGGCCCGCAGGTGATGACCGGCAACCCCGAATTGTTCTGGGGCCTGATTGCCTCCATGTGGATTGGCAACGCCATGCTGGTGGTTTTGAACCTGCCGCTGATCGGCATCTGGATCAAGCTGCTGACCGTGCCGTACCGCTGGCTGTTCCCCTCCATCGTGCTGTTCTGCGCCATCGGCGTCTTTTCAACCAACAACATCACCTTCGATATTTGGATGGTTGCGATGTTTGGTTTCCTGGGCTATCTGTTTATCAAGCTCGGCACGGAGCCTGCGCCCCTGTTGCTGGGCTTTATTCTGGGACCGATGATGGAGGAGTATTTGCGCCGCGCACTGCTGCTCTCGCGCGGCGACTGGTCGGTGTTGGTGACGCGACCCTTGTCAGCCGGGCTTTTATTGGCCGCGGCGTTGCTGCTGGTTATCGTCCTTCTGCCGTCGGTGAGCAAAAAACGCGAGGACGTGTTCGTCGAAGACTGACCGCTTGTCAGCCCTTTAGGTCTCCCGCTAGCGAGGCCAGCGAGTCGGCGGGAATTTCCATGTGGGCCGGGTAGTTGGTGTGGTCGCAGCCGATTTTCACGGCTGCGCCCGCTTGAATAGCTGCCTTGGTCGCAGCATTGAACTCAAAGCGGACAAAGTGAACGGCTGAGGTTTTCTCGTCGTTTTCGCGGTCCAGGTCTTCGTCGGCGATCGCGTAGACGCGGGGGTGGCCTTCCACCTCCACAAACATCCGGTCCTCAATGCCGATCAGACGCGCCAGTTCGCGCTTGCGTTCGTTGATGTCGGTGTACTCGAGCATCATCGTCCCTTTCCAGTTGCTGCCGTCCGGCATCAGCGGGGCGTAGGCATCGATCTCTTGCTGAATGCCTTCTTCTTCAAATACTTTTTCAATCCGCAGCATTTCCTGGAT
>CAIPGD010000572.1 GCA_903864485.1 uncultured bacterium
CGCAGCCAGCCAGATGCCAATGCCATCACAGACAAGTACCTTGAGCCGATCGCAGCGCCGGTTCAGAAACACATAACCGTGGTGCGGTCGGGCAGCACCGAACGCAGACACTACCCGGGCCAATGCTGATTCAGTTCCCGCGCGCATGTCCAGGGGCTCCAAGCCCAACCAGATCGTATCGACACGAATCACCGCATCACCTCGCACACCCACAGCGCGCAGGCGCCAGCCGCACTAACGGGCCAGCTGACCTTGATCGACATCGTCCCGCGGCTCAACTCAATCCGTACATCCCGCTCCGACCCCGGCGTCGGCATCGCGAGCGGCACGAACCCGTGAACAGCCGTGGGGGTTCCGGTATCGGAGCCCATCATCATCTCGCGCCCAAGTGCAATCGAGATCCAGCGTCGCAGCAGATTCGCGTTCATTCCATTAGCCAGCGCGATCGCCGCCACGGAGACCCCGGGCTGGCTCGCAGCCTCAATCACCTGGGTGCGAAACTCGGTACTGTATTTGCGCCGAAGTCGGCGGCCGGGAAGTTTGGGAGCTGAAGTGTCCATGTGTCCACCAAGAATTGAACTGACACTAAGGTCCTAAATCCGGATCACTCGATCAAGATGACTTCACCGGACGCTTACCAAAAACTGGCCGAGTTACCGTGAAACTCCAACTCTCGGAAAAAATTCTCGAGACGCTTGCCGCGGGCGGGGAGATGAGTCGAATGGAGATGACCAACCTTTGTCAGCTGCCCTATGACTCATTGCGCAAGCCCCTGAAGAAACTCATGGGCACTGGGCGAATTCGGGGTCGCAAGCGGACGGTCAGAAACGTCTCTCGGCCCGTCTGGTTCTATCACCTGCCGGGTGAGCCACATCGAGCCCGCGGCGAAGATCCCCGACTTGAATCAAACCAACAAAAAGCGAACCAGAGCACTGCCGCATCTTGCGCACGCTTGGCCATGCAACAACACACGAGACCCAACATGCAACGACGCGTTCTTAAAATCGCTGACCTAGCCACCCGCCCGGGCAGGCCCGGAGTGCTACCGCTATCGGAATCGACGATTCGCAGACTCGTGATCGCGGGGCAATTCCCCAAGCCCTATAAGCTCGGCGCAGCCACGCTCTGGAACATGGCCGACGTGGAGGCATTTATCACCCGCCAGGCAGCGAATGTGGTGGAGTAGTCAATCGATATTTCTGGCACGACCGAGTGGCGTTCTGCATCGTGATTAATTCTGAAGACCGAAATCAGCAGAGCGCTCTCATTTCCCAAGCCGAACGACTATTCGCTCGGTCAGGCGTGCAGCCAACGGTCGAAACACGAAGATACAAGCGACTGCTGCTGGGTAGGCGTAAGACCAAACCTTCATCCATTCACGAAACAAGCCCTCGGCGAACCCCAACCGAACGACCGTGATGAGTAACGTTAAGGCAAGCGACATCATCAAACCCATCAACAGCGCGAATATGATCGGCTGAAAGCGCTTCATAGACCTGTCGTGCCTTCAAAAACATTCAAGCTAATAACTAAGTGTCGTCGCCTTGCCCCAAAAGACCCGGTACGCGTAGACGGTGTAGCCAATAATCACGGGGAAGACCACGACGACCCCGTAGAAGATGACCAACAACGACTCCGTCGCAGTCGCGGCCTGCCAGATCGTGAGTTTTTCAATTACGAGCCAAGGAAAAAGGCTATACCCAAGTCCGCAAAAAGACAGCAGGAAAATCCCGACGGTACATCCAAACGGAACACCGCTGCCCCCAGTCACCCCTTTGGAAAGTCTTGCGGGCAAGTGGGCTACGCTGCGGGCAGTTAACGCAAAAAGCACAGCGGTCAGGAGCGGCACCGGAAGCAGAATCAGAACATTGGGGAAACCGAACCATTTATCGAAAATCCGCGCGCTCACCCAAGGCGTGGCGATCGAGATTGCCACCACACCCAACCCAGTCCAACCAAGGCTCGCCTTGACCCAGGTTACCGCTTTGAGTTGTAAGGCGCCTTCCGTTTTCATGATCAGCCAGCCCGCTCCGAGTAATCGGTAGGCTGCGATCAAACACAAACCAATCAGTGCACTGAAAAAGTTGGCTTCGATTTCATTACTGAAGCCAGTAATCAGTTGGCCCAGCATGTAGCCCTGCGCCCAGGAGGCTAGGACCGAACCGACCGCAAAAACGCGGTTCCAAAGTGGGCGGTAAGCCGATTGGGCCTTCGCCCGAAAATCAAAGGCGACGCCGCGAAGGCTCAACGAGAGCAACATCAAAGCAACCGGCAAGTAGAGATGCCCGAGAATGACGCCGTGTGCAGCTGGAAATGCAACCAGCAGAATGCCAACTCCCAGAACGAGCCAGGTTTCGTTGGCATCCCAAAACGGCCCAATACTTGCGATCATCGTGTCGCGTTGCGAAACGTCATCGGCTTGTTCCAACAAAATACCCACCCCGAGATCGTAGCCGTCGAGCACGACATAAGCCAGCATCGACAGCGCCATGACGACCGCGAAGACCAGCGGCAGCCAGCCTTCGATGACGAACAAACTAACTGGCAATTCAGGCATGCTGCGTCTCCGAATAATGGACACCCTGGTGCCCTAACCGGGGCTCCGATGCCGGATCGACTGGGTGGCTCACTTTGCGAGCGAGGTGAAAGACCACCGAGACGTAAGCCACCAAAAGCGCTGCATAGAGCGTGAGATACCCAGCAAGCGTTAGCGCGATGTTGGCGGCCGGAACCGCTGACGCAGCCTGCGCCGTCGTAAGAACACCAGTCACAAGCCACGGCTGGCGGCCCACTTCTGTCACGTACCAGCCGGCAACAAGTGCAACCCAGCCAGAAAATGACATCCAGGTCAAAACTCGAGCTGCGAACATGGATGGTGTGCGGCCCCCTCGCAGGAGCCAACTCGCGGCCCAACTCACCAGTAGCATCAACAACCCCACCCCGACCATGATGCGAAATGCCCAGAACACCGGGCCGACAGGCGGGTGATTGTCGCCAAATGCCTTAACGCCCTTCACTTCACCTTCCCAGTCATGAGTAAGATAAAGCGAGGCTAGTTTCGGGATCGCAATCTCAAAACGATTTGACTGGGTACTCGTATCCGGGATTGCGAACAAAACCGCCGGTACGCCCCGCTGAGTCTCCCAAATTCCCTCCATTGCGGCGAGTTTCGCCGGTTGATGCTTGAGGGTATTGAGGCCATGCAAATCGCCGACCAAAATCTGGATCGGGATCAAGAACGCCGCCACCCGAACTCCCGTTCGCAGGGTCGTTAGGACCGCGGGTCCCCGGTCGTTCTGCAGCCAGCGATAGGCACTCAGGCCCGCCAGCAAGAAGGCACCAGTCAGGCCGGAGGCCAAAAGCATATGAACCATTCGATACGGGAAGGAAGGATTAAAAATCACCGCCATCCAACTGGTGACATGGGCCTGCCCATTGATCATCTCAAAGCCTGCGGGTGTGTGCATCCAGGAGTTGAGCGCCAAAATCCAGAAGGCTGAAGCGGTCGTCCCGATCGCCACCAGGAAAGTGGCCAGCGTATGGACCGATTCGCTCACTCGGCCGCGGCCGAACAGCATGATCCCAAGCATCGTCGCTTCGAGAAAAAACGCAGTCAGAACTTCATAGGCCAATAGTGGGCCGGCGATATTGCCAACGGTGTTCATATAGCCTGGCCAATTCGTACCAAACTGAAAACTCATCGTGATTCCGCTGACGACCCCCAAGGCGAATGTCAACGCGAAAATCTTGATCCAGAACTGATAGGCGTCCATCCAGTGCTGCTGTCCCGTCGCAACAAAACGGGTCTTGAAGTAGAGCAAAAACCAGCCCAACGCGATACTGATCGTCGGGAACAGGATGTGGAAAGTGACATTGGCCGCAAACTGCACGCGCGCCAAGACCAGCGGGTCGAGCGTCAGCATCATGATTCGAATCCCTGTATTGGTTTGGTCGCAACGAAACCGACGAGGGCAGACATTCCCTCGTGCCCTGCCCCCTCATGAAGGACGGTTTCATAGGTTTCGCAGACTTGAACGGTGAAGCCTGAAAATGCCTCCCGTAACAGTTCTTCGTCGTAGAGGTGGTCAAGCTTATCGGGGCCACCGGTGCGGTAAGTCAGCTGATTTTTGCCGTACCCCTGAATAATCAGCACACCGCCTGGCTTCAGACACTGCCGGATCCGTTCGAACAGGTCCCCTCGTTCGGCGGGCGTTGCGAACTGGAAAAAAACCCCTGCCACGAGATCATAATGGTCCGTGCGCCAGTCGAAAGACTGCCAGTCACTGCAGTTGAAGTTGACCTTCACACCATGATTTGCAGCCAATGATCGCGCTTTCGCGACTGCTGCCTTTGAAAAATCAAAAGCGTCAACCTGGTGACCTTGGCGGGCTAACCAAACGCTGTTTCGACCTTCGCCGTCAGCGATCGCCAGCGCAAATCCAGGCGGTAACTCACGCGCCTGCGCTGCTAGGAAGGTGTTGGGCTCCTCGCCAAATACGTACTCGGGTGTGGAAAACCGTTTGTCCCACATCTCTTGCGGATAAAGAAAACCAGACATTTTTATAGTGCGTTTAGAGGTATTTTGACGTACGAGATTCCGTTATTTTCCTTGGGCGGCATCTCACCCGCGCGGATATTGATCTGAACCGCAGGCAGGATCAGCACCGGCATTTCCAGCGTGATGTCACGTTTGGTGCGCATCTCCACAAACTGAGCCTCGGAAATGCCGTCGTGCACATGAATGTTCTTCTCACGCTGCTCGGCGACCGTCGCCTCAAAGGCAACCACCCGATTATTGGGCGGATAGTCGTGACACATGAATAAACGCGTCTCTGGCGGCAAACACAAAATTTTGCGCACCGAATTGAAGAGCGTGTGCGCGTCACCGCCCGGAAAATCGCACCGCGCGGTGCCGACATCAGGCATGAACAACGTGTCGCCCACAAAAACCGCATCCCCTATTTGATAGGCCACACAGGCGGGCGTATGGCCTGGAACGTACATGACCTTTGCAGTCAACTCACCGATCTGGATTTCTTCATCATGTGCCAGCAATTGATCAAATTGCGAGCCGTCGGTATGAAATTGCGACTCCAGATTGAAAATCCCCTTGAACACCTCCTGGACGCGGGTGATGTGTTCACCGATCGCAATCTTGCCGCCCAGGCGCTCTTTCAAATAAGGGGCCGCACTTAGATGGTCGGCATGGGCGTGTGTCTCAAGGATCCAGGCCACGTTCAACTGATTGTCTCTGACATACGCAATCACCCGATCGGCAGACTCAGTCTTGGTGCGACCGGCCTTAGGGTCATAGTCGAGGACAGAATCAACGATGGCGCAGGCGCTGCCATGTCCGTTGTGGACGACATACGTCACCGTCCAGGTGGCCTTGTCAAACAAGCCGTGCACTTGGGGGCTAGGCGATCTTGGTTTCATCAGGGGCTCCGAGGCGTGGCCGTTAAGCGCCGATTAGCGCTTTAGTTTGAACCATCTAAACAATATATTGACAGATAGTTTATTTGTCAATAGAGTTACGAAAAACGATCAATCGGAGTAGATATTGAACACAGTCGTACCTGAGCTCGCGCGAATGCAGGAGGCTGCCGCACAAGCCTGTCAGCTCATGAAGACGCTCGGCAACCCAGATCGGCTGCTGATCCTCTGCCAGCTATCGAAGGGCGAGATGCGCGTGGGCGAAGTTGAAACGCTTCTCGGAATCACCCAGCCCACCCTCTCGCAACAACTCACGGTCCTGCGCGCGGAGGGTTTGGTGAGTACGCGTCGTGAGGGGAAACACATCTACTACCGTATCAATAGCCCGCAGGCCCTCGCGGTGCTTGAGGTCCTGTACGAGCAGTTTTGCCCGCGCAAAGAGGATCACCATGACGATTGACTGGAGTCATTTCACGCCCTGGGCGTCACTCTCAGGTGGGCTTCTACTGGGCCTTGCGGCCGCGATGTTCATTCTGGTCAATGGCCGAATACTGGGAATCAGCGGCATTTTGGGCGGCTTGCTCACACCCCGCAGTGGGGATGTCGCCTGGCGAATCGCGTTCATCCTCGGAATGGCAGCCGCGCCCATGCTCGCCGCGCTCATTTTTCCAGAGGACATCAAGTCCGCGCTGGCAGCGCCTCGAATTGACTCGAATGCGCTCACCATCGTGAGCGCAGGCCTGCTGGTGGGATTTGGCACGCGCTATGGGTCTGGCTGTACGAGCGGCCACGGAGTCTGTGGCCTGTCTCGCCTCTCTCCCCGCTCGCTCGTATCGACTCTGACCTTCATGGGATTGGGTTTCGCGATGGTTGCGATCGTGCGCCACCTCTTTTAAGGAAAACCAGCGTGCAACATCGCCTCAGTGAATTTGTGGTGGGCCTCCTGTTTGGCCTTGGATTACTCCTCTCGGGAATGACAGATCCCGGCAAAGTGCTCGGATTTCTCGACCTGATCGCCCCCTGGGACCCATCGCTTGTGCTCGTGATGGGCGGCGCGATTGCGGTTGGCGTCATTGCGTTTGCCCTCGCTAAAAAGCGCACCGTGAGCTTTCTGGGTGGAGCCATGCGCCTGCCGATGTCCAGCCAGATCGACCGCCGGTTGATCGTGGGCGCGGCCATGTTCGGCGCGGGTTGGGGACTCGCTGGTTTTTGCCCAGGGCCTGCGCTGGTTTCCCTGGCTACTGGCCAACCCAAAGCGGCGATTTTCGTAGTCGCCATGCTCGTGGGCATGTCTGCTTTTGAGTTCATCGATCGCCGCATCCAAACCTCAAACCAGGCTTAGTTCGGGTGCGAATAGCGAAAACACTAAATTAAGGAGACTGGACATGGAAATTAAGCGGATTTCTTCACAACTGAGCGTATCGGCTCAAATCGGAATCTCCGACGTTCAGGCTATCGCGGACTTAGGATTTAAATCTATCGTCTGCAATCGGCCCGATGGCGAAGGCGCCGACCAGGTTGGTTTCAAGGAAATCGAACTTCAAGCGCATCGCCTTGGCCTCGCGACCCACTACTTGCCCGTTGACACCGGGAAAGTGACCGACGCCCAAGGGGCTGAATTTGGCACCTTGATGAACGGCCTGCCTCAACCGGTGCTGGCCTATTGCCGAAGCGGGCTGCGTTCAACCACCCTGTGGGCGCTGGCAAACGCAACCAAGTTGCCTCTGCCACAAATCATTGAAAACGCAGCCAAGGCCGGATACGACCTGAAATCGGTCGTCCGTCGCATCGTCAACGGCGGCAAAACCCCAGTCGAAGTGGCTGCGACTCGTCACGACGTGCTCATCATCGGCTCAGGAGCGGCCGGTGTTGCTGTCGCCTCGAGTCTGCTAGCACGCAGCCCCGACCTCGACATTGCAATCGTCGATCCAGCCGACAGCCACTACTACCAACCAGGTTGGACAATGGTCGGCGCCGGCATTTTCGAAGCCGCCGTAACAGCCCGAAAAATGGCAACCGTTATCCCGCGTGGCGTGCACTGGATCAAATCGGCGGTAGCCGCGTTTGAGCCCGAACATAACTCGATCGTTCTCGATGGATGCAAGATCGTGCAGTATCAACAATTGATCGTCTGCCCCGGTCTGAAACTCGACTGGAACGGAATTGAGGGCCTGGCAGATACGCTCGGCCGCAATGGAGTCACGTCGAACTATCGCTATGACCTCGCGCCCTACACCTGGCAGTTGGTGCAAAAGCTACAAAACGGCAAAGCGATCTTCACCCAGCCCCCCATGCCCATCAAATGTGCGGGCGCACCCCAAAAGGCAATGTATCTGTCCGCTGATCACTGGCGACGTACAGGGGTTCTGAAAAATATCGACATCCAATTTTGCAACGCCGGCGCGGTGCTGTTTGGCGTCGCCGACTATGTTCCAGCGCTAATGGAATACGTTAAGGCTTATGGAATAACCCTGAATTTCGGGCGAAATCTCGTCAGCATCGATGGCGAGGCCAAGACGGCCACCTTCAACCAAACCAACGCCGATGGCACCAAGGAGTCCGTCACCCAGGGATTTGACATGATCCATGTGGTGCCCCCGCAAAAAGCGCCTGACTTTATCCGCGTCAGTCCGCTGGCAGATACGGCAGGCTGGGTTGAAATTGACCCCGCAACGATGCAGCACAAACGCTTTGAAAACATCTTTGCATTGGGCGACGTCGGCAATACGACGAATGCCAAAACGGCCGCTGCCGCCCGCAAACAAGCCCCCGTGGTGGCCCACAACGTATTGGCCTTACGCGGCGAAGTCAAAGGGCATGCAAAGTACGACGGCTATGGATCCTGTCCATTGACCGTCGAGCGCGGCAAGATCGTTCTGGCTGAATTCACCTACGGCGGCAAACTTGCGCCGAGCTTCCCGAAGTGGTTGATCGACGGTACCAAGCCTTCGGCTTTGGCCTGGTACCTTAAAGAGCGCATCCTGCCCCCACTTTACTGGGACGCCATGCTCAAAGGCCGTGAATGGATGGCCCAGCCAGAAATGGTTGATCAATGAAGCAGTCCCTCTCCTGGCGGAACGGGTTGCCGACTCTGCCCGTACTGGATTGGGGCCGCCGATACGACCGTGAGACCTTGATGAGCGATCTGGTGGCTGCCCTGATCGTCACGATCATGCTCATCCCACAAAGTCTCGCCTACGCAATGCTGGCTGGACTCCCCCCTGAGGTGGGGCTGTACGCCAGCGTTGCACCGTTGATCTTCTACGCGATGTTCGGGACCAGCCGCGTACTGGCCGTCGGTCCAGTGGCCGTAGTCTCGCTCATGACCGCAGCGGCCATCGGCCAACACGCGGTTGCGGGCTCGCCCCAATACTGGGCCGTCGCCATCACCTTAGCCTTTATGTCCGGTCTTGTGCTCTTGCTGATGGGGGTTTTGCGGCTGGGTTTTCTGGCCAACTTCCTAAGTCACCCGGTGGTCTCAGGCTTCATCTCCGCCTCGGGCCTTTTGATTGCAACCAGCCAGCTCAAGACGCTGATGGGCGTCAAGGCCGAGGGCCACAGCTTTGTTGAACTCGTCATTGCTCTTGTCGAACAGTCGCCCAACACCCACCTACTCACACTGGCCATGGGTGTGACGGCAACTGCATTTCTATTCTGGGTGCGCAAACGATTAAAGCCCTTCTTGTTGAGTCAAGGCCTGGGCCACAAGCTAGCCGATGTGCTCGCCAAGGCGGGACCGGTTGCGGCAATCGCGGCAACGACGCTCCTGACCTGGGGACTGGGGTGGCATACACAGGGCGTGAAGATTGTCGGTCGCGTGCCGCAAGGTTTGCCGCCCCTGACGCTCCCGGTGTGGGATCTGGCGCTGTGGCGAGAGCTGGCTGTGCCTGCGCTGCTGATCAGCGTGGTTGGGTTTGTCGAATCGGTGTCGGTCGGTCAGACGCTTGCGGCCAAAAGGCGGCAACGCATCGAACCCGATCAGGAACTCGTAGCACTGGGTGCCAGCAACCTATCGGCCGCCTTGACAGGGGGCTTCCCGGTCACAGGTGGTTTTGCGCGCTCGGTGGTGAACTTTGATGCCGGCGCACAAACCCCGGCAGCTGGTGTTTACACCGCCGTCGGCATCACGCTGGCATCGCTATTTCTAACGCCAGCACTCTTTTATCTACCGCAAGCAGTTTTGGCTGCGACGATCATCGTGGCAGTGTTGTCTTTAGTCGATTTCCAGATCTTCAAACAAACCTGGGCATTCTCCAAAATCGACTTTATCGCGGTTGTCACGACCCTGATCGCCACCTTACTGGTCGGCGTCGAAACGGGCTTGGTCACGGGCGTCGCTGTCTCGTTAGCCCTCTTCATATTCCGCGCCAGTCGACCTCACATCGCGACCGTTGGCCTGGTACCTGGTACGGAACACTTTCGCAACGTGCTTCGACACCAAGTGCTTGTGAGCCCCAAGCTGGTTTGCTTGCGGGTCGATGCCAGCATGTTCTTTGCCAATGCACGCAGCATCGAGGATCGCATTAATGCGGAAGTGGCGTCACACCCGGGCCTTGAACATGTGCTGCTGCAATGTTCTGCGATGAACGATATCGACGCAAGCGCCCTCGAAAGTCTGGAGGCGATTGCCCACCGACTCAGAGACTCGGGCATCGCCCTGCATTTTTCCGAAATTAAGGGCCCGGTGATGGATAAGCTCAACTCCACCCCCCTGCTACAGCATCTGCACGGCCAGGTCTTTTTAACCAACTATCAGGCCATCCAGACACTGACCCCGGAAATCATTCAGTAACTTTGATCTAGATCACAACGGTGGTTGTGGGTTGGCAGCACAGTAAGTTTATGTGGACCGCCGTTGGGACGAAATCAATTTTTTATGAGGTAAATCGTGATTAAAGCAATGGAAATCGAAATCGATAATTTGAAATGCGGTGGGTGCGAAAAATCGATTGTCAAAGGAGTGAGCTCGATCGACGGGGTATCAGAGGTGAAAGTCGATCACGATCAACAATTAGTCCAGTTTTTGGGCGAGGAAAATCTTCGACAAAAGGTGGCCGACAAGCTGCGTTCGATGGGCTATCCGGAAACAGGTTTGATACACGGCCTCGAGGCGGGCGTGGCGAACGTAAAGTCATTCGTCAGCTGTGCAATCGGCCGGGTATCTTAGATTCACCTAAATTGCCGGGTCGCGTGAGCTTATAGCTCGGAGAACTACAGATACCGTTGCCTGACTGGCCCGCGCCCTCTCTTCCTATCCATTTAGTCAGCCCA
>CAIPGD010000573.1 GCA_903864485.1 uncultured bacterium
AGCCTGGCCACCGTCAAGCGCAGCCGCTCGGGTTGAGCGGGCTTCAGGACATAGTCGATCGCCCCCCGCTCGAATGCCTGAACTGCGTACTGATCAAAGGCCGTCACGAACACGATTTCAGGTGGACAGCGGTCTGCGCCGAAGTCCAGTTGAATGATCTGGGCGGCCGCTTCGATACCCGTTAAGCCGGGCATGCGGATATCGAGAAAGACCACATCGGGTTTGAACTGAGCCACCAGATCAACGGCCTCCTGGCCATTGCGGGCTTGCGCCACCAGCTCGAGTTCGGGCCAGACATCGCGCAGGGCGGCGACGAGCTGATCGCGCAACAAGCGCTCGTCATCGGCGACGATCGCCCTGACCCTTTTAATCCCGGCTGCCACCGCTATTTCCATGTCTTTTGCCATCGCCTGATTGCCGCCCTCGTCTGTGCCGCCCTTGACTGTGCCGCCCTTGAGTGGCTCAGGCGCTCACCACTCGATAGGGCAGGGTGATTCGAACGGCTGCGCCTTCGGGCTCATTCTGAGCGATCGTTAGATGGGCATCCGTGCCATAGAGGTGCTTGAGGCGTTCGCGAATATTCTCAAGCCCGCTGCCCAGTGGTGCAATGGTCGGATTGGCTGCGGTGGGCGGACTGGCACTAAAACCGACACCGGTATCACACACATTGACCAACAGTCGGCCATCGGCAACCAGGGCCTCAATCGTAATCTGACCGCCTTGCGGCTTCGGTTCGAGCCCGTGCTTGATCGCGTTCTCGACCAGGCTTTGCAACATCATCGGCGGGAACTCGGCTGACAGTAGTCCCGGGGGAATCCGCAGATTCGTTTGCAGGCGCTCCTCCATCCGGGTCCTCTGGATGTCCAGGTAGGGATGGATGACGGCCAACTCCTCGCCCAGAGTTCTGCGCAACTGCGCCTTGCCCTCCCGCAGGCTGGGCATCGTGGCGCGCAGGAGCGCAATCAGACTTTGCTGCATCCGGCTCGCGCGCGGTGGGTCGGTCTGAATCAGATGATCGATCGATGCCAGCGTATTGAACAGAAAATGGGGCTCGAGTTGTGCGTGCATCGCGGCCATCTGGGCTTCGGCAACCTGACGCCGGAGTTGCTCAGTCTCCGCGGTCTCGGTCGCCACACTGGCCTGTGCTTCGGCGCGCAATCGACCCGTGTACGTGATTTTGATGATGATCGAAGCAACGATCCACAGGAATGCGAGATCCGTTAAGAACTTGCCGGACCCTGTGTGGACGTGGACCTGGGGCCCCGAGCCCATTGTGTTGTCGTCGTCCTCGTCATCCGGGTGGGCCTGACCCTTCTTCTCGACCATGTTCTTGTGGATCTCCCGAATCACGGTCTCGAAGATTTCGGTCGCGTCGCCCGAAGCCGGGACATTGATTTCAACCCGTGGCTGGTTGTCTCGTTGAATCTCGATGTGGATTCTTTGATCCTTAGGCGCTGGGGTAGGTGCTGGGGTGGATGGTGGGGTGGATGGTGGGGTGGATAAGGTCTCTTCTGCCGAGTTCGCAACCAGCGTCGTGGTGAGCATGGCGGCGGGTTGCGGATGGCGCTTGATGTCGACCACCTGCTTCAGGGTCACGTGCTCGGAGGAAAGCCAGCTAAAGGGCGGCAGACTTTGGAGGATGCTGGCGCAGATCATCAAGAGGAGTGCCAGCAGGAAGAATTTTTTCCAGCTGATCCCGACAAGCCAGCGCGCATAGGCATGAAAGCCTTGGGTGACAGGTGCGAATCGTTGGGTCCAGGTGATCATGAAATGTGCCTCTGAGCGTCGGAAGATCCAGGCAAGGATCTCTGGGACATCAGCTGGATGCCAACGGCTTCGCGACAAATCGCGTATCCGCGGGCTTGAACTGCATCCGGGTGCGACGAAGCGTTGTTCGAAGAGCCGTTCAGGCCAGCCAGCAAGCAGCCTGGGTTTGGCCTGACCCTTCGGAGCCCCCTTTAAATGCCAACACTGGGTTGGATTGTGCGCATCGATCCTGCGCGATTGGGCAGCGGGTCCGAAATGCGCAACCCGACGGGGGATCAAGAGGCGATGGCAATTCGCCCACCAGCGCGGTCGAGGCCCGATGGCGCTCAATCCTCGGGTCAGGGACCGGGACCGATGCCAAGAGTGCCCGGGTGTAAGGGTGTCGCGGGTTGTCGAACAGAGCGGCGCGCGCGCCGATTTCGACCACCTGCCCCAAATACATCACCAGTACGCGCTGGCTGACATGGCGGATGACGGTCAGGTCGTGCGCAATAAAAATCAGTGCGAGCCCGAACTCTTGTTGCAGGTCGCGCAGGAGGTTGATGATCTGGGCCTGGATCGACACGTCAAGGGCCGAAACCGGCTCGTCACAGATGATGACGCGCGGGCGCAGGATCAGCGCGCGTGCGATGCCGATGCGCTGGCATTGCCCGCCCGAGAACTCGTGCGGGTAACGATCGAGTTGATGGCGGTCGAGCCCGACCCGTTCAATCAGTGCGCAGACCCGGTCCAACCGGTCGGCCGCGGTGAGGTGGGGTTCGTGGGTACGTAAGGGCTCAGACAAGATCTGCAGGATATTCATCCGCGGATCGAGCGAGGCCAGTGGATCTTGAAACACCATCTGGACTTGCTGACGCACCCGGAGCCAGGCCTGAGTGTTCGCAGTGGCATCTGATTTTGGCGCCATCTCCTGATTGAACCAGCGCAGCGACTCGGCCTGAAAGGGCACGAGGTTCATGAGCGCACGGGCGAGCGTTGACTTACCGCATCCCGACTCACCCACGACCCCCAGCGTTTCGCCCGCCTGGAGATCGAAACTCACCCCGCGCACTGCTCGCAGTGTGACGCTGGGCGACCACGGCCAATCGCCCCCGCTGACCGGAAAACCCACCTGCAGTTCACGAACCCGCAGGAGGGGGGTGGTTGGCGAATTGATCCCGGCCGACGCTTCGGTCCCGGCCTCGGCCTCGACCCCGGCCTCGGCCTCGGTGCGTTGGGATTGGATCTGTTGAATCGAAACCTCGCCAGCGGGCCGGTGACATGCGCGCCGATGGCTCTCGCCGGCGAGCTCTGGCGCAAGCGTGCAGCGTGCGTCGGCCAGCGGGCAACGCGGGGCAAACGGGCAGCCCGGGGGCATCTGGGCGAGATTGGGGGGGGCACCGGGGATCGCGATCAGCGCGTCTTGTTCGCCGTGCAGACGGGGTGCGGCATTCAGGAGGGCGAGCGTATAGGGGTGGCTCGGGTGGTCAAACAGGGCCTGCGCGCTGCCCTGCTCCATGATCCGGCCACCGTACATCACCATGACCTCGTCGCACAATCCGGCAACCAGTCCCAGGTCATGGGTGATCATCAGGATGCCAGTCCCAAAATCGTGCTGCAGTCGGCGCAGGAGGCCCACGATCTGGGCTTGAACGGTCACGTCGAGGGCCGTTGTCGGTTCGTCGGCAATTAGCAGGTCAGGCTCACACAGCAAGGCCATCGCGATCATGATGCGTTGACGCATGCCGCCTGAAAACTGATGCGGGTAGCCCTTCAAGCAACGCACCGGGTCGGCGATCTGAACCGCCTCCAGCATCGTTTGCGCGCGGCTACGGGCCGCCTTTGGCGTAGCGTTCTTTTGAACCTCGAGGACCTCGGTCATCTGCCGCTCGATCGTCAGATACGGGTTCAGCGAGGTCATTGGATCCTGAAAGATCATCGCAATCCGGTTGCCACGGATCCGGTTCAGCTCGTGCGGCGCCAGGCGCAGCAGATCGCGTCCTTCGAAGTGCGCCGCGCCAGTTGCGTGGCCGCCAGCGGCCAGCAGTCCGAGGATTGCAAGCATGCTCTGGCTCTTCCCCGAGCCACTCTCGCCGACGATCCCAAACGTCTGCCCTTTGGCTAGGGAAAATGACAAATCGCGAACCGCATCCAGACGCCCATCGGGGGTCTCGAAATGCACGCCCAAGTGCTTGACGTCGAGCATGGAAGCGGAGCTTGGTTCAGCCATCAGCGGTCTTTCGGATCGAGCGCATCGCGCAAACCATCACCCAGAAAGTTAAAGCAGTAGAGCGTGGTCGACAGCAGGGCAGCGGGGAACAGCAACAACCAGGGCGCCACTTCCATGGTCTGGGCGCCCTCCTGGATCAGTACCCCCCAACTGGTCATGGGTTCTTGAATACCTAAGCCCAAAAACGACAGGACTGACTCGGTCAAAATGACCGCGGGGACGGTCACTGTGGTGTAGATGACCACCAGACCCAGGAGGTTTGGAACAATGTGGGTGGCGATAATCCGGGCTTGCGATACGCCGATTGCGCGCGCGGCTTCGACATAGTCCATCCGCTTGAGTGAGAGCGCCTGACCGCGCACAAGCCGCGCCATGTCCATCCACGAAAAAGCAGTGATGGCCAGAACGACCAGATAGAAATCCCGGCCCAACACCGTCACCAGAAGAATCGCGATCAGCAGGTAAGGGACGGCGTAGAGCACATCGACGACACGCATCATCCATTGGTCCGCAAAGCCACCCAAAAAGCCCGCTGTTGCACCCCAGACGGTGCCGAGTGCGACCGAACTGAGCGTTGCCAGAATCCCCACCATCAGGGAGATCCGACCGCCCATCAGGCAGCGCACCAGGAGATCGCGCCCAGATTCGTCGGTTCCCCACCAATGACTGTTGGCCAATCCCGGCGCGAGGGCCATTGCGTTCCAGTCCGTGCTGTCAAACGCATGGGGCAACAACCAGGGCCCGACGATGCAGACAAAAGTGATCAAGATCAGCAGCAGAGCGCTGACCGTGGCCGCCCGATTTCGTCCAAACCGGTCACGCGCATCGCGCCAGGGGCTGCGCGGCGCCGAGGGTTGGGTTGGTTGGCTTGGTGGGGTAGACATCAATAACGGATCCGCGGATCCAACACGGCGTAGAGCAAATCCACAATCAGGTTGAGGGTCACCACGACCAGCGTGATCAGCACGACCAGCCCGAGGATCAGGGTGTAGTCCCGGTTGGCGGCGCCATTAACGACCAGGCGCCCAATCCCGGGCAGTGAAAACACGGTTTCGGTGACAAGAGCGGCTGTGATGGACGAAATCGCTAGCGGCCCAAGGACGGAGACCACTGGCAACAGGGCGGGCTTGAGGGCGTGACGGACGACGATCAGGCGCAGTGATAAGCCTTTGGCGCGCGCGGTCCGGATGAAGTTGCTGTGCAACACCTCAACCAGGCTGCCGCGCATGACCCGCCCGATCGTGGCCACGTTAATGAATGTCAGCAGCGCGATGGGCAAGACCATGAAGCGGGGCTCAAAATCATTCCAGCCGCCCGAGGGCAACCAGCGCATCCAGAGCGAAAAAATCAGAACCAGGACGGGTGCAATCACGAAAGACGGAAAGACGCTCCCGAGGTTGCCCAGCAGCATCACGCTCACATCAATCCAGGAATTCTGTCGCAGGGCGGCGAGGCTTCCCAAGATCACGCCAATGAGCAGTGATAGCGCGATCGCGGTCCCGCCAATGGTCAACGAGATCGGTAGTGCATCCGCCACCAGATCGTTGACCGACCAGTCGGCATAGCGAAATGAGGCACCGAGATCACCGTGCAACAGGTTGCCCAGGTAGTGCAGATATTGCTGCCAGACTGGCAGGTCAAGGCGGTACTTCGCCTGCAGATTCGCCAAGACGGCTGCAGACACCGCCTTCTCGCTATCGAACGGTCCGCCTGGCGCAGAGAACAGCAACAGGTAGACGACGGCGATCACAACCAGCAGTGTCGGGACGATCGCCAACAGGCGGCGCAGGGTATAGGCCAGCATGGTGTCGGTGACCCGGGGCTCTCAGCGATTAATCTTCAGCGCTGAATACACAGTGCTTCGGATTCAATGCTTAATAATATAAAGATCTTTGCTGCGAAAACGATCCATGACGTTCTCGGTGGAATAACC
>CAIPGD010000574.1 GCA_903864485.1 uncultured bacterium
CTCGTTGTGCTCGCGATAGCGCCCCTGCTTTCAGCATTGATGGCCCGCATGATCCTGTCCGAACCCCTCAGCATTACAACCTGGGCTGCCATTGCAACCGCGTTCGGCGGAATCGTCTGGATGGTCCACGATCAGATTGGTGCCGCTCAAGCGTCGAGCGCAGCGGTGTCGGGGATGGCGATTGCCGCCGGCGTTCCCCTCGCAGCGTCAGTCAACGTCATCACGTTAAAAAAGTGGGGCGCTAAGGTCGATCTGGTACCAGCCATCGCGATCGGCGCGTCCTTGTCCTGCGTGGCTACTTTGCCGCTGGCCTGGCCTCTCGAAGCCACTCCCTGGGACCTGAGCCTGCTTGCGATACTCGGCGTCGCCCAACTCGGCCTGCCGTGTATGTTGATGGTCGGTGCATCCCGCCACCTCGCACCTCAGGAAATTGCGCTCCTGGCCCTGCTCGAGGTGCTATTCGGGCCACTCTGGGTTTGGCTGGCGGCCGGCGAGCGCCCCTCCGACGCCAGTTTGCAGGGCGGACTGGTGGTGCTCGTCGCCCTCGTCGGCAATGCGGTCTGGACTGGCTACAAATCGAACACCAGCACCTCCGCCCCCTCCCCCAGCTTCAATGTCACTGCAGACTCATCAACCAGCTTGAGCGCGTCGCCCGCATCCAGGCGTTGACCATTGACTGTGAGTACGCCACGGGCGAGGTGAACATATGCCCGTCGCCCGGGTGCGAGCTTGTATTGGGCTGATTCTTCCCCATCAAACAAGCCAGCCAGAACCACCACATCCTGTTGCACCGTCACCGAACCGTCGCGGCCATCGGTGCTGGCAATGGGTTGCAACTTTCCACGGCGTTGGGCATCCGGATAATGCTTCTGCTCGTAACCGGGATCTGATCCAAGAACCGACGGTTCGATCCAGATTTGCAGAAAATGGGTCGTCTCAGTTGGAGCGTGATTGAACTCCGAATGCTGCACACCACGACCCGCGCTCATCCGCTGCAAGTCACCGGGGACAATCGACGAGCCATTGCCCATTGAGTCACGATGCGCCAACTCGCCGGACAGGACCCAACTGAGAATTTCCATGTCGCGATGGCCATGGGTACCAAAGCCCTTACCGGGCGCAATACGGTCCTCATTAATGACCCGCAACGGGCCGAACCCCATGTGATCGGGGTCGTGATAACCGGCGAATGAAAAGCTATGCCAGGAATCGAGCCATCCATGCTGGCCATGGCCTCGTTCATCGGCAGGGCGTCGTGTCATCATGAATTGTTTCTCCGAACAAAATATGCGTTACGTTGGTCGATTCGCTCCATCGCCGACAGGCCCCCTGCACCTGGGGTCGCTGGTGGCCGCCATGGCGGCGTCACTGGACGCCAGAGCCCACGGCGGCATCTTGCGTCTGCGTATTGACGACGTGGACACGACGCGGGTCGTTGCAGACTCCGCTGACCGTATTGTGCAGTCCCTGACCGCCCATGGCGTGCGCTGGGATGGCGCAGTTCGCACGACGACTGATCGTAACGATTGTCATGCGCACGCTTTCGCGCGGTTGGTTGAGCGCGGGCTGGTGTACGGCTGTCATTGCAGCCGCGCTCAGATTCTTGCAATCCAAGCGACGCAAGGCCGGCCGCACACCCGGGGGTCAGAGCTTTACTACCCTGGGACTTGCCGTGCCGCGCGAATTATTCCGTCCAGCGCAGGCCAGTCGAACCTGGCCTGGCGATTACAGGTGGAAGAAGGATCTGAGCAGTTTGAGGATCGGGCTGCGGGGCGAATTACGCAGGATGTCGCCCAAGAGGTTGGCGACTTCATCCTGCGCCGGGCTGATGGTGCATGGGCCTATCACCTCGCCATCGTGGTGGATGACGCGGCCGATGGGGTCACGGATATTGTCCGCGGTGACGACCTCTTGGGCACTACCGCGCGGCAGCGTCAGCTGCAGCGTGTGCTTGGTCTTCAGCTCCCACGCACGATGCATGTCCCCGTGGTGCGAACACCGTCCGGCGAAAAGCTATCCAAACAAACCCAAGCCCCAGCCCTGGATGATCAAAACCCGATGGCCTCGCTGATCGCGGCGGCATTGCATTTAGAGCTTGGGGGCTATTTTGATGCGAGTGAATTGGGCGAAGGTCCGCTCGTCACAGCGCAACGTATCGATACCTTCTGGACCAGGGCAACCGCCGCTTGGGCTCGGCGCTGGGGGATCGGCTAGCCCGGTGATTCAGTTTGCGGCGAATTCGTCGCCCAGAATGGCTGCGAGATCCTGACGCTGGCCCAGCAAGCGGACGACATCCAAGTCATCATCGCGTTCGAAATAGCACCAGAGCAGCGGAAATTTGGCAACTCGCCAAGTCCGAAGTCCTGAAATGCCCAAACGCTCACCGAGCGTCGGTGAGCCGATACCGGGATCGCGTTCAATCTGGTCAAGCGCGGTGTTGGTAGCACTGGCCGCTGCTACCGCGAGCCGACTTCCACCCTCTCTGCGATAGAACCGGATCTCGCCCCGTTGGTCGCGCAGCGCCTGGGGACGAAGTTCCGCCGGCTTCAATCGATCTCGCCGCGAGCGATCGCCAAAAGTTCATTTTCGTCTTCCATCGATCGAGGCCTACCGGGCCCCGACGCGAGCCCCTCTTCGATGAGATCTCGGAGGCGCTTCTTGGCCTGCTCCTCTTGGTCACGCCGCACCAGATCACGTATGTACTCGCTTGTGTTGCCGTAATTGCCTGCGGCAACGCGGTAGGCGATGTACTCACGCATCGACTCCGGCAAAGCAAAACTCATCGTCTGGCGGCTCATCGGACAATGCTGTTCGACTTGACAACTGTTGTCAACAACTACCAGGGCCGAGGATCAAAGTAACCCCCATCTCGGCGCTGGGGGATCGGCTAGCCCGGGGGCTTGCCGCCCAACAAGGTCGCCACGGCGCGCGCAGAGCGGCGCAACCCGACGTCCCGAGAAGCCGCACCGGCTGCGGCCCGCGCCGCAGCCGATGTATCGGCAGCAGCGACCGCTGCCGCAGACGGTTCGTAGGGCTGTAAAAAAAACCGATCAACCGGCTCGGCACGATAGCGTGAGGCACCCGGGGAGTTTGTCGGCGTGCCCGAGTGACTGTAAGAAGTCGGGTTACGTCGTGCGGGCCGTTGCGACCTCTCGTCCGATCCGTTCGAGACTTCGCTCGGCACCCGACTGCGGACTGGCAAGCCTTCGAGCACTTCCGGCTTGAGTGAACGACCGATCAGCTTTTCAATCTGTTCCAGCAGTCGCTCATCGCCCGCCACCATGAGACTCAAGGCCAACCCGCTTGCGCCCGCCCGACCGGTGCGACCGATTCGGTGCACATAGTCTTCAGGGGAATAAGGGAGGTCGTAATTGATCACCGCCGGCAATTCGGCAATATCAAGGCCACGGGCAGCGACATCGGTGGCCACCAGCACGGTGATTTCGCCGGCTTTGAATGCATCGAGCGTCTTTTGGCGATCCTGCTGAGATTTATCACCATGGATCGCTTCAGCGTTTAGGCCATCCGCCTTGAGTTCCCTGGCCAAACGCCCGCAACCGATCTTCGTATTGGAAAAAACAATAGCCTGCTTGAGATCCCGACTCCGGACCAGATGCGCCACCGCCGCACGTTTCTCATCGCTGCGCCCAACCATGAAAACTTGCTGCGTGACGTTTTCTGCGGTGGCATTGCGCCGCGCAACCTCAATCAACTGGGGCATCTTCAGGAAGGTATTACCGAGCTTTTTGATCTCTTCCGAGAACGTTGCCGAGAACATCAAACTCTGTCGAACCGCTGGGAGCAGGGTCAGAATCCTTTGCAGATCGGGCATGAACCCCATGTCGAGCATCCGATCAGCCTCATCGAGGACGATGATCTGAACCTGGCCCAAATTGACGTTTTTCTGCCCCACATGATCAAGTAGGCGACCCGGGGTAGCGATCAGGACTTCACAACCCATCCGCAACTGAGCGATCTGAGGCTGGATATCGACGCCACCGTACACACACGCAACCCGCAGCGGCGTGAATTGGGCGTACTCCCGGAAATTCACAAAAATCTGATCCGCCAATTCTCGGGTCGGTGCAAGGACGAGGGC
>CAIPGD010000575.1 GCA_903864485.1 uncultured bacterium
CCGGGACACTGATCGCAGGCAGACCGCCGAGCGTCGCGTAAATCGTGACCTCCATCCATCGGTGGTAGGTGTCCATTGCCCGCTCGCCAATGCGCTGCGGCCAGCGCTGCTCGATCGGAAATGGCCAGACCTGAGTCACAGGCATTGCAATCACATCAAACGCGTTCAACATGCCGAGCAGATGATGATAAAAACGCGTCCGCGTCTGACTCGCCTTCAGTAATTCACTGGCGCGCATATTCAAGGAGTGCTCGTACTCCCAAAGGGCCTCAGGCTTGATCTGGGCGCGCGCCTCAGGCGCCCCATCCGAAAGCGCCAGGAGAGCGGCCACGCGAGGCCCCACCAGCGCGCGGCGCCAGGCAAGCCAGCAGTCCCAGAGGAGTTCCGGCTCGAACCCCAGGGACGTCGGCGTCACGATGGCGCCGTGGCTCTGCATGCGCGCGAGCGCACTCTGGCAGACCTCCAGAATGCCTGGTTCCACCGCGAGATATCCGTTGAGATCGCCTAGCCAACCAATCCGCACGCCATTCAGTGATTCAGCATGACCGTCAACTCCCGTCGCGCTGAACGAAGCGTCGAGAGAGAGGGGGAGCCGCGGGTCGTAGCCTGACTGAATCTCAAGTAATCGGGCCAGATCGGCGACCGTACGGCCCATCGGGCCCTCGGTGCTCAGTTGCGCCAACCAGACATCGGCACCCGGCCCAGTGGGGACCCGACCCTGACTTGGGCGCATACCAAACACATGATTCCAGGCGGCCGGGTTGCGCAGCGAACCCATGAAATCCGAACCGTCAGCGACCGGTAACAACCGCTGCGCCAAGGCTACCGCAGCGCCACCGCTGCTTCCGCCGGCACTGACTGTGTCATCCCAGGCGTTATGGGTCGGTCCAAACACGGTATTAAACGTGTGCGAGCCAAGTCCGAGTTCAGGCGTATTGGTTTTGCCGATCACAATCGACCCAGCCGCCTTCATCCGCGCGGCGACGACGCAGTCAGCGCCAGGCATCGCATCGCGGAGCAGTGGACTGCCCTGGGTGGCAGGGAATCCGGTCACCGCCGCCATGTCCTTGATGGCCTGGGGCATCCCGTGCATCCATCCCCGAGACTGTCCTCTGGCCAGTTCGTCATCGCGCGCGTTGGCCTGGGCCAGCAGCACATCGTCGTCGGCCAGACTAACGATGGCGTTGAAGCGGGGATTGAGCGCATGAATTCGCGCGAGATAAGCCTGCATCACCTCTACGCAGGAGATGTCGCCGCGATGGATCCGCACCGACAATTCGTGGGCATTCCACTGGACCACTTCCTTCATCATCGCTCCTGGATATGTCGCTTGGCGGGTTTCCGTAGCGCCACGGATTCGAAATCGCGGCGCAAGCATCTCGGTCTGACTCAGCCTAAGTGGGCCAGCACCGAGTGCAAGGTCTGGCGGGAAACGCCCAAGTGACGGGCGAAGGCGCTGACAGACATGCCCGGCAAGCTGGGCAACACATCTTCCCGAAGGATGGCTCCGGGATGGGTCGGTACACGTTTACGCATCATTCACCCCTAGTGATCATTCTCAAGATCAAGCTTAACGGCGTTCTCACCCCGCCATTCGAAGGTGGTGCACCACGGACCGTTGACATGCACGCTGTAGCGCTTTGGCTTGCCCTGCAGTCCATGGACATTAAAACCC
>CAIPGD010000576.1 GCA_903864485.1 uncultured bacterium
CGTGAAGGCCATCCTGGTCGACAATGGCCAACCGGTTGAATACGGCCAGCCTTTGTTCGAACTCGAGTAACGACGCCCTGATGTTTGAAAAGATCCTGATCGCCAACCGCGGGGAAATTGCTCTGCGGGTCCAACGCGCCTGCCGAGAACTTGGCATCAAAACCGTTGTCGTGCATTCCGAGGTCGACACCGACGCCAAGTACGTCAAGCTAGCCGATGAATCGGTGTGTATCGGACCGGCAGCCTCACGCGACAGCTACCTCAACATCCCGGCCATCATCTCGGCGGCCGAAGTCACCGACGCCGAGGCGATCCATCCGGGGTATGGGTTTCTCTCAGAAAACGCTGACTTCGCCGAACGCGTGGAAAAAAGCGGTTTCGTATTCATCGGCCCCCGACCGGACTCGATCCGGTTGATGGGTGACAAAGTCAGCGCTAAAGACGCGATGAAAAAGGCGGGTGTACCGGTCGTGGCGGGTAGCGATGGTGCGTTACCCGAGGACCCCAAAGAGATCATCAAAATCGCTCGCGCGGTTGGCTATCCGGTCATCATCAAAGCGTCGGGGGGCGGGGGCGGACGTGGCATGCGCGTCGTCCACACCGAAGCTGCCCTGGTGAATGCCGTCAACACAACGCGCCAGGAAGCCGGCGCTGCGTTCTCTAACCCTGCGGTCTATCTCGAGAAATTTCTCGAAAACCCCCGCCATGTCGAGATCCAGATTTTGGCGGACGAGCACCGCAATGCGATTCATCTGGGCGAACGCGACTGCTCGATGCAGCGCCGCCACCAGAAGGTCGTCGAAGAGGCACCAGCGCCAGGGATCACGAGGCGATTGATCGACCGAATCGGGGCTCGATGCGTAGACGCCTGCCGTAAGATTGGTTACCGCGGCGCTGGCACCTTCGAATTCCTCTACGAAAACGGAGAGTTCTATTTCATTGAAATGAATACGCGGGTGCAGGTTGAACACCCGGTCACCGAATTCATTACAGGATATGATATCGTTCAACAACAGATCCGGATTGCGTTTGGCGAGCGCCTGAGTATCCGCCAACGCGATGTCAGCCCTCGTGGCCATGCGATTGAGTGCCGGATTAATGCAGAAGATCCGTTCAAATTCACCCCGAGCCCAGGACGGATCACATCGTGGCATCCGCCCGGCGGCCCCGGCATTCGGGTTGATTCCCATGTCTATGCGGGCTGCGTCATCCCCCCTCACTATGATTCACTGATTGCCAAAGTGATCGCATATGGCGACACCCGCGAGCAGGCGATTGCACGGATGCGGGTGGCGCTTTCGGAGATGGTCGTGGAAGGCATCCAGACCAATATTCCGTTACATCGCGAGTTGATGACCGATGCTCGCTTTATCACGGGCGGGACCTCGATCCATTATCTGGAACAACGACTTGCCCAACGTAGTGGTCACTGACGCGGTGGTCACTGGCGCGGTGGTCACTGACGAGACAACCGTCGGCAGCATGCCGTTGGGCTGGCAGGAATTGAGCTTCGAGATTCCCTTACCGATGGTTGAAATCTGGAGCGATGCCCTGCTCGAAGCCGGTGCGCTCTCGGTTGACGCGCAAGACGCCGATGCGGATTCGATTGATGAAGTCCCGCTCTATGGCGAACCAGGATTAACGCCCCCAGCGCCCGGATGGGAACGAACGCGTCTGACCGCGCTCATGGTGGCCGACTGCGATCCACTTGCGGTGCTGAACGACGTCGCCGACGCGATCGCTAGCCCACCGCCCGGTAGCGTCAACATCCGTTGGGTTGCAGAACAGGACTGGGTGCGGCTGACGCAGGCGCAGTTCGAGCCGATTCCGATCGGTAAGCGCCTCCTCATCACACCCTCATGGCACGCAGAAGCCGCGCAAGCCCCCATCAATCGAGGCCGACTCTGCATCGAACTCGACCCGGGGTTAGCGTTTGGAACCGGCAGCCATCCGACCACTCGTCTCTGCCTTGAATGGCTGGAGCATCACATCCATGGCGGGGAGTCGGTCATTGATTACGGTTGCGGTTCCGGCATTCTGGCGATCGCCGCGGCCCGACTGGGCGCACAGTCAGTCATTGCGATCGATATCGATGCACAAGCGCTGATTTCCACTCAATCCAATGCCCAAGCGAACCCGCCGACGGACCAAGTGATTGAGATTCGCTCGACCGAAGACCCTCGCCCAGAAGCGGTCGACGTCGTCGTGGCCAATATTCTGTCGATGCCCCTCAAGCTACTGGCACCCGTTCTGATCGACCTCGTCCAGGTCGGCGGCACTCTGGTACTGTCGGGCGTTCTCGAGCGACAGGCGGACGAGGTCGCCAGCGCCTATGCGCCACGCATCCCCCTGACCGTCGTTGCCGAGCGTGATGGCTGGGTCTGCCTGGCCGGCCAGCGCCCATTTCCTTCCATTTCAACCGAGACCCAACGCCCATGAGTTCGCAATGGCACACGTCCTGGAACGCTCCCCGAATCCTGATCAGTGGTTCGGTCGCCTATGACACGATCCTCGTCTTCGAGGGCCATTTCAAGGATCACATCCTGGCCGACAAGGTGCACATGATCAATGTCGCCTTCCTGGCCCCCCGACTCGAGCGCAACTACGGCGGGACTGCCGCCAACATCGCGTATTCCTTAGCCGGTCTAGGCGCCCACCCCGCGGTTCTCGCGGCGGTCGGACGGGACGGTGACGATCAGATCAATCGGATGAAACGCATTGGCGTCGATGTATCGGGGGTCATGCGGATTGAAGAACTCTGGACCGCGCAGGCCTTTATCACCACCGACCTCGACGACAATCAGATCACCGCGTTTCACCCCGGCGCGATGGATCGGGCCCATGAAGTCCGAGTTGCTGGGCACCTTCCCGCGGCGCTTGGCATCATCTCGCCCAACGGCCGCCAGGCCATGATCGATCATGCAGAGAGTTTTCGGGTCAATGATGTGCCTTTCGTTTTCGACCCCGGTCAGGCACTCCCCATGTTCGATGGCGATGCGCTGCGGGGCATGATGGAAGGCGCGGTTGCAGTCACCGTGAACGATTACGAGTGCTCAATGATCACCCAGAAGACCGGGCTTGAGGAATCCGAGCTCGCGCGCCTGGTGAACGCGCTGATCGTCACTCGCGGGGGCGAGGGCTGCACCGTTTGGGTGGACGGCGAGCCGCATCCGATCCCGGCAGCAGCGATTTCGCACGCCGTCGATCCGACCGGTTGTGGCGACGCGTTCAGAGCTGGAGTGCTTTATGGTCGGTCAACGGGCAAAGACTGGGTCGCATCAGCCCGTTTGGGCTCGGTGTTGGGCGCGATGAAAATCGAGCATTCCGGCGCTCAGAGCCACGTGGTCGACCGCAAGGTCATTGCCGAGCGGTATGAGGCAGCCTACGGCGACCGTCCCTGGCCCGAATCTGAAGATGCATTAGCCACCGATCTTGATGATCACCACCATCACCATCAGTGGACCTGATTAACCAACGCCCAACATCGGCAACGTTCGATCAATCAGACTCATTAAAAACTGGACAACGAGTAACAGGACCAACGGGGAGAGATCAACCCCACCCAGTAATGGGATGACCCGACGGATGGGCGCCAGAAAAGGCCGCGTCAATTGCTCCAGCGCAGGAGCGATTGGCGCGTAGGGATTGACCCAGGAAAGGATGGCTTGAAGAATGGTGGTGGCCATCAGCATCACCAGCAACCAGCGCGCGACCCGCAGGATGGCCGCGAACAAAATCGTTCCAAACGCCGGCGCCTTGTCGACCCGATCGAGATCGCCGAACAGGACGAACTGAACCAACAACAACAGCAATGCAATCAGGAGTGCACCCAACGCACTCGGCCAGTCAATCGTTCGCGATGGCCGCACCAGCCGCCGCAGTGGCATTACAAGCCAGTCCGTTAACGCCGCCGCAAAGACCAGCAGCGGATTGCGCGGATGCACATCGGCCCAGGCAGCCCAGACCCGCAGCACGCAGGCGCTAGCGAGCAACCCGCCAACGGTTTCAAGGACGAGCCAGATTGCGCTCGAGAACATAGCGAACCCCCTCTCAGCGAAACAAGGTCGCCATGGTCTCACGACCACTGAGCACGGGCCCTTTCAGCCAAGGACCCGTCAACACCAGACCCATGAAACGGATCAGGGGCGAGCCCCTGTCGGGAATGGCCAAAGTCCAGCTGACTCTGCGGCTAAGCCAGTGGTGGGCGAAGCCTTTTTAGCACTCGTGCGAGGTGCACGTGAAGGTCGAGGTTTCGCAGGAATTGCGGCCGCTGGTGGCGCCGCGGCAGCTGAAGCTGGCTGCTGAGTACCCCGCTTCGCGGCGGGCTTCGCGGCGATCTTCGCGGCGGGCTTCGCGGCGGGCTTCGCGGCGGGCTTAGTCACGCGGGCCCTGGGCGCAGCCGGTGTTGGATCCTCTGGCACGGCGGCCACAGGCTTTTTAGCCCTGGCTGGAGCCTTGGGCTTGACGTCGACAACGACCTTAGCTGGCAATTTAACGGGAGCTCTAGCGGAAGCCTTGGCCGCTGGCTTTGCAGCGGGCTTCGCCACTGACTTTGCGATGGGCTTCAGGGGCGCCGTAGCGACCGTCTTGACCGGCGCCTTGGACGCCGCCTTCACCACGACCTTGGCCGGCGCTTTGAGCGCTGCACTTGGCGTAGCCTTGTTTGAGGCCTTCGCGGGAGCCTTTAGCGGGGTCGCTTTCGTGGTCACGGCCTTGATTGATGGGGCAATCTGCGCGACTTTGGTCGCAGGCTTGACTGCGGCCTTAGTAGCGACCACTTTGACCGCTTTGACGGGCTCGATCGCCTTGCTTGCTTTCTCGGCTTTACTTGCCTTCCCAACCTTTACCAGCTTCGAGGCCTTCGCGGCCTTCGCGGGTTTTGCCGCCTTCGCGGCTTTGTCGACTTTATCGGCCTTGGCGGGCTTCGCGGCCTTCACAACCTTTTCAGCTTTCTCGACCTTGGCGGGCTTCGACGATTTTTCGGTCTTCTTTTCAGCCTTACCCGCTTTGGTGCTCTTTACCTTGGCCTTGATTTCATCTTTTTTGGCCTTCGCCATATTGTTCTCCACGTACATGCTCTGGGCATGATTAAAAACAGGGACTCAGTCCCAACTGAGCGCACCTCCGGTCTGGTACTCGATCACTCGAGTCTCAAAGAAGTTGCGCTCTTTCTTCAAATCGATCATTTCGCTCATCCACGGGAAGGGGTTGTCCTCCGTGGCAAACATCGGCTCAAGCCCAATCTGTTGCGCGCGCCGGTTAGCGATGTAGCGCAAGTACCCTTTGAACATGGGCGCGTTCAACCCCAGAACACCACGGGGCATGGTGTCCTCCGCATATCGATATTCGAGCTCGACCGCTTGCAGGAATAAGGTCCGAATTTCTTCCTTGAACGCAGCCGTCCAGAGATGAGGGTTCTCGAGCTTGATGGTGTTAACCAGATCGATTCCAAAATTACAGTGCATCGACTCGTCACGAAGGATGTACATGTACTGTTCGGCAGCACCCGTCATCTTGTTCTGACGTCCGAGTGCGAGGATCTGGACAAAACCGACGTAAAAAAACAGACCTTCCATCAGGCATGAAAACACGATCAAGCTCTTGAGAAGTGCTTGGTCCGTTTCTGGGGTTCCGGTCTTGAAATGCGGGTCGGTCAGCGTATCAATGAACGGGATCAGGAACTCGTCCTTATCCCGGATCGACTTGACCTCGTGATACGCGTTAAAGATCTCACCCTCTTCCAGACCCAGTGATTCAACGATGTACTGATAAGCGTGGGTATGAATCGCTTCCTCGAACGCCTGCCGCAACAAAAACTGCCGGCATTCAGGCGCCGTGATGTGGCGATAGGTTCCCAACACAATGTTGTTGGCCGCCAGCGAGTCGGCGGTAACGAAAAACCCGAGATTTCGTCGAACGATCAGGCGCTCGTCATCGGTCAACCCGTTGGGGTCTTTCCAGAGCGCGATGTCGCGACTCATATTGATTTCTTGCGGCATCCAGTGGTTTGCACAACCGGCGAGATATTTATCCCACGCCCACTTGTACTTGAACGGCACGAGTTGGTTAACGTCGGCGCCACCGTTGATCACGCGCTTGTCATCGACCCGAACCCGACGGGCAATGCCGTTCGAATCAGCAGTTGAATCAGCATTCAACTCAGCGGTCGACTCGGTAGTCTGACCCGGAGCCTGTGGCACCAAGACGGAGTGCTCATCAAACGCGCCACGCCCAAGAATCGGGAAAGCGGCGATTGGGGCGGCCGAAGGGGGCGCCAAGGGAGGCACCCGACCGGTCAGAGGGGCAGAATTTGGAGCGTCATCCCAGGAGAGCATAGCTTGGCCTTACCACAAAATAGAACGTCAACCCGATCAAAATCTGATTGACTGAAAAAACCTGAACGATCGAACCAACAGACCGAATTGACCTGTTAACCCACTAACCCTATTGACAGGCCTCGCACTCCGAATCGTCGATCGCGCAAAACTTAGGAGCGATCTCTTCCGCCTTGCGACTGAAATGTTCACTCCCCGCGCCCGCCCCTGCCGGGTATGCACCCGCCGACGTTGTCAGGCCAGCGCCCGCGGCCGCCTCGGTGGCGCCATACGAAAAGCCGGCATGCCCACCCGGTTGCGCCGACACCGCATTGAGCTGGCCGACACGGTCACTCGTTGATTTTTCAGCAGAAGTGGCCGCAACGGTTCGCAGGTAATAGGTCGTCTTAAGCCCACGCAGCCACGCCATCTTGTAGGTGTCATCGAGCTTCTTGCCGGAGGCCCCAGCCATATAAATATTGAGCGACTGGGCCTGGTCGATCCACTTTTGACGACGCGAAGCACATTCGACTAACCAACTGGGGTCGACCTCAAAAGCGGTCGCATACAGCTGTTTGAGTTCCTCAGGCACGCGATCAATTTTTGCCAATGAACCATCGAAATACTTCAGATCGGACACCATCACCTCGTCCCACAGGCCTAGGCGTTTGAGGTCGCGAACCAGATGCTCGTTGACAACGGTGAATTCGCCCGACAAGTTCGATTTCACATAAAGATTCTCAAATGTGGGCTCAATACAGGCCGACACGCCAATGATGTTGCTGATCGTTGCGGTCGGGGCAATCGCCACGCAATTGCTGTTGCGCATGCCGTGTTCACGAATGCGGTCACGCAGACGCTCCCAGTCCAGCGTGCTTGAACGGTCGACGTCCAGATAGCCGCCCCGTTGCTCAGCCAGCAGGTCGAGGGAATCTTGCGGGAGAATCCCGCGGTCCCACAGCGAGCCGCGGTAGCTCGAGTAGCGGCCGCGCTCCTCGGCGAGCTCTGTGCTGGCCCAGTAGGCGTGATAACAGACCGCTTCCATTGAACGATCCGAGAATTCCACCGCGTCGGCGCTGGCGTAGGGGATCCGGAGTTGATGCAGGCAGTCCTGAAAGCCCATGATGCCCAAGCCAACCGGGCGATGCTTCAGATTGGAATGGCGGGCCTTGGCGACCGCGTAGTAGTTGATGTCGATCACGTTGTCGAGCATCCGCATCGCGATCCGGATGGTACGACCCAACTTGTCGTGATCCAGTGCGTAACGAGGCCGGCCATCGGCCTCACGACCCACTTCATGCAGGTGCGCCAGCAAGTTGACCGAGCCGAGATTACAGACCGCAATTTCGGTCGCACTGGTATTGAGGGTGATCTCGGTGCACAGGTTGCTGGAATGCACCACACCCACGTGCTGCTGCGGTGAACGCAGGTTGCATGGATCTTTGAACGTCACCCAAGGGTGCCCCGTCTCAAACAGCATGCTGAGCATGCGCCGCCACAGTTGAACTGCCGGCAGCTTGCGGAACAGCTTGAGTTCGCCCCGCTCTGCCCGGGCCTCATGGGCGACATAGGCAGCCTCGAATGCGGTCCCGACTTTGTCGTGCAAATCCGGGCAGTCGCTCGGTGAGAAAAGTGTCCACTCCTGATTTTCCATCACCCGTTTCATGAACAAATCTGGAATCCAGTTTGCAGTGTTCATGTCGTGGGTGCGACGGCGATCGTCACCGGTGTTCTTGCGCAGTTCCAGAAATTCTTCGATGTCTAGGTGCCAGGTCTCGAGATAAGCGCATACCGCGCCCTTGCGCTTGCCGCCTTGATTGACCGCGACTGCGGTGTCGTTGACGACCTTCAAAAACGGAACAACGCCTTGACTCTTGCCGTTCGTCCCTTTGATATGACTTCCCAGCGCCCGGACAGCAGTCCAGTCGTTCCCCAAACCACCGGCGAACTTCGACAGCAAGGCATTTTCTTTGATGGCCTCGTAGATGCCATCGAGATCGTCAGCTACGGTGGTCAGGTAACAGCTCGACAGCTGCGAGCGCTGAGTCCCTGCGTTAAACAGGGTCGGGGTACTGGACATGAAATCGAACGAAGACAGCAGTTCGTAGAACTCAATCGCTCGGGTCTCGCGGTCGACTTCGCCCAATGCCAGGCCCATCGCAACGCGCATGAAAAACGCCTGCGGCAACTCGATCCGCGCGTCTTGTACGTGCAGAAAATAACGGTCGTACAGCGTCTGCAAACCCAGATAGGTGAACTGCAAATCACGCTCAGCGTTTAGCGCAGCGCCAAGTCGCTGCAGGTCGTAACGACCGAGCTCTTCGTTGAGCAAACCGGCGTCAATTCCGCGGCGAATAAAACCGGGGAAGTACTCGGCATACCGGGCCACCATCGCCCCTTGGGCAACTTCCTCACCAAGCACTTCGCGTCGCACCGAATGCAGCAGGAGACGAGCGCTGACCTGGGAATACGCGGGGTCAAGCTCGATCCGCGAACGCGCGGCCAGCACCACCGACTTATAGACCTCTTCGATGGGTACCCCGTCATAAATGTTCTTGACGGTTTCACTGAAGATCGCCTCGGGGTTGGCCACGCCATCGAAGCCGACACAAGCCGCGGCGATCAAATCCCGCAGGTCGGCCTGATTGAGCGGCCGTCGATGACCGTTATCCAGCACATGCAGAAGCGGTTGAGTGACCTCTGGAGCCGCGGCCGATCGCGCAGCCCTTTCCTGCGATCTCTTTTCCCGATACAGCACGTATGCACGCGCTGCTTCATGTTCACCGGAGCGCATCAAAGCCAGTTCGACCTGGTCCTGCACATCTTCGATATGGAAGGTCCCACCAGCGGGCTTGTTGCGGACGAGTGATCCAACGACGCCACGGGTCAACTGCTCAACCAACTCGCGAATCCGGGCACTGGCCGCACCCTGCCCGCCCGCGACCGCCAAAAAGGCTTTGGTCATCGCGATGGCGATTTTGGACGGCTCGAATGGGACTACGGCCCCATTACGGCGGATCACGCCGAAGTCGGTGATCCGCGCCGCCTCCCCTGAACCTGCAAGGCCGCCGAGCGGCATTTCGGACGTTGAACCTTGGCGTCCGACGGTGCCCGATCGCTCAATTTGTGATGTCTCGCTCACGCTATGCATCATGAAAATTCTCAACCCGAAATGTGAATAAATTCCCGCACTTAGACCGAGTTTCCACGCGATGACGGCGATCGGTCAAAAGTCCCTAAAACACTAGCCGTAGTGCCTAGGAGCAAGTTCAAGCACCAAGTCTAGCGCCTGGTCGCCAAAATCTGCAAGCAATTCGAACCGCCAGTTGGGGGCAGAACAACGACCGACCGAGGCCCAAGCAACACCCTAAAACGGCCGCAGCAGACGCCCTGAACCGAGGCCTGTATGGAGCCGATTCCAGTCAAATGAGGCCCCTGGATCGGTCTTGCGGCCTGGAGAAATATCGCTATGCCCAGCGATCCAGACTAAGGGATAGGCGCGCTCAAGGCTGTGAATCAAGCGCACAAGAGCGTGGTATTGAGCGGCGTCATACGGGATATCCCCAGTACCCTCAAGCTCGATACCAATCGAGAAATCGTTGCAACGCTCTCGCTCCAGAAATCGAGACTCGCCCGCGTGCCAGGACCGCGCGCCACAGGCGGCGAACTGCGTGATCGAGCCGTCGCGGCGAATCAAAAAATGCGC
>CAIPGD010000577.1 GCA_903864485.1 uncultured bacterium
ATTTGGCACCAAAACCAGTTTTGTCGCGTTGCCGGCCGACCGAACCCCGCGGCGATTCGTGACCCGCTTCGTTGAATTACTCACCGGAAAGCCCCTCAATCACGCTTAAGCGTGTAATGTTCGCATCGGGAATTTCAGCACCCAATCTCCTGTCTTATTTGTTTAATAAAACCCCTGGGAATTCAAAATGCTGAAAGGCAAAACAGCACTCATCACTGGCTCGACGAGCGGAATTGGCCTCGGAATCGCAGAAGGCCTCGCAAAAGAAGGCGTCAATCTGGTTCTGAATGGATTTGGCGATGCCGCCGAAATCGAAGCGCTCCGCGTGCGTCTCGAAAATACCTATCACGTCAAAGCGATCTACGACGGCGCCGACATGAGCAAAGGCGAGCAGATCGAAGCGATGATGAAGCACGCCGCCGATACGTTTGGTGGTGTTGACATTCTCGTCAATAACGCTGGCATTCAGCACGTCTGCCCGATCGAGGAATTCCCGGTCGCCAAATGGGATGCAATTATTGCAATCAATCTGAGCTCGGCATTTCATACGACCCGCCTCGCTGTGCCCTACATGAAAGAAAAGCATTGGGGCCGGATCATTAACGTCGCTTCGGCGCACGCGCTGGTCGCTTCGCCGTTCAAATCAGCCTATGTCGCAGCCAAGCACGGCATCCTCGGCCTGACCAAGACCGTTGCGCTCGAAGTGGCTACCCACGGCGTGACTGTCAACGCCATTTGCCCGGGCTATGTTCTGACCCCGTTGGTCGAGAAACAGATCCCCGACACCGCAAAAGCCCGCGGGATGACCGAAGAGCAAGTGAAACGGGATGTGCTGCTGGCCGCTCAACCGACCAAGCAGTTCGTGACCGTTGAGCAGATTGCTGGCACCACGATTTTTCTGTCGTCGGATGCTGCGGCTTCGATCACCGGCACCCACATCGCTGTTGAAGGCGGCTGGGTTGCGCACTGAGTAAGCGCGAGCGGCCTGCGTCCAGACGCGGTCGCCGCTCGCAAAAAGCTGCTGCCCCTCAATTTTCTGAGTCAGGCAGCGGCTTTATTTTGGATCAACGCCGATTTAGAGCTAATCAAAC
This sequence comes from uncultured bacterium, assembly GCA_903864485.1. Taxonomy (GTDB): domain Bacteria; phylum Pseudomonadota; class Gammaproteobacteria; order Burkholderiales; family Burkholderiaceae_E; genus RFPW01. Next base: position 1,092 of record CAIPGD010000577.1, read on the forward strand.
GCCGGTTCAGCGGCCATCCTCGCGGTGCACGTCATGCACCGTCATCCCGATCGCCTGATCTGGCAACTTGAGCCAGTCCGGGTGAGACAGCGTCCGGCGTGCATCCTCCAGACCTGCGGCCCAATGCTCGCGCATGGTCCACTTGGAGAATTCATAGTCTTTGGAATCACCCTCGTAATCAGCGTGATGGTAAATCAGCTGTAATACGTTGACTTGCGGGGTGTCCTGAAGCTCTTCCAGCATGGCTTTGTCTTCAGACGTCCACTTGGCGGGGTCGATCCGACTCAGGGCGTCGCGCAGCTTGATCTGCAAATCATGAATTTTCTTGTAACGGTTCGTCGCGTTACGGGTCCGGCTCGAAAACATGATGTCCTTCTGGCGTGACATCACTTCCGGCATGGTCTTGGGCAAATCCCCCCGCGCATTGAACAGATCAACCTGGAAGACCAGCGCCTGATGCAACTTATGGAGTTCAAGCAGGTACTGCAGCGGCGTGTTCGAGACGATTCCGCCGTCCCAATAAAGCTCGGACCCGATCCTCATTGCCGGGAAGGCTGGCGGCAGGGCTCCGCTGGCCATGATGTGCTCTGGGCCTAAACGCTCGAGCGCAGTGTCAAAGTATTTGTAGTTTCCGGTTCGAACATTGACCGCGCCAACACTCAGACGATGACTATTGCTATTGAGAATGTCCCAGTCAATGAGGCTGTTCAGATGTTCCTTGAGATCACTGGTGTCGTAGTGACTGGTCGCACCGGCCTGACCAGGAACCTGCTGCCACGGGCTCAACATTCTGGGCTTATAGAACCCCGGGATCCCGGAGATCATCGACATGAATGCACTCGTCATGTTGTGAAACGTGCGCATGTCGTCGTTCCCAGCCAGGTGACTGGCGTAACCGTGGTCGGTGACGGTTTCCCAGAACTCTTTGAGCTTGGCGACACGATTTTCGGGCTTGTTACCCGCAATAATTGAGGCGTTAATCGCACCAATGGAAACCCCTGACATCCAGTTTGGCTCGATCCCGGCTTCGCTTAAGCCCTCAAAAACCCCAGCCTGGTAAGACCCCAGTGCGCCACCACCCTGAAAAACAAGCGCAATAAACTCGTAATTGCGCACTAGGGAAGAGATACTTTCACTCTTAACTCGGACTGAATGTTGACTCACGTTTTAACCCTAACTAAAAAAATCAGTAACGATAGGACTTCACTTTAAACGGTCCCGATTTGGAGACTCCGATATAAGCTGCTTGCTCATCAGACAACGCTGTCAATTGCGCGCCGACCTTTTTCAGGTGGAGTCTGGCAACCTGTTCGTCAAGCCGTTTTGGCAAGGGGTGAACCTGGCCCACTTGATAATGTTCAGGGTTTCTAAACAGGTCGATCTGTGCAATCACTTGATTTGTAAATACTCCGGACATCACAAAACTCGGATGTCCAGCGCCACAGCCCAAATTCACCAGACGGCCCTCGGCCAGCACAATAAGGCGACGGCCATCCGGGAAAACAACCTCATCCACCTGAGGCTTGACGTTTTGCCAGGTGCAACCACTAGCCTCACCCCGGATCGATGCAATATCGATCTCGTCATCGTAATGGCCCATGTTGCAGAGGATGGCCTCATCCTTCATCTGGTCCATATGGGCCCGGGTAATAACCCGAGTATTTCCAGTCGTCGTGACAAAAATATCGCCCTGCGAAGCAGCCTGATCCATCGTCACCACGCGGTAACCCTCGAGAGCGGCCTGTAACGCACAAATCGGGTCGATTTCAGTCACCCAGACTTGCGCAGACAACCCGCGCAGGGCCAATGCGCAGCCTTTGCCGACGTCACCGAAGCCAGCAACGACGGCCACTTTGCCAGCGATCATGACGTCAGTTGCCCGTTTGATCGAATCCACGAGGGATTCCCGGCAACCGTAGTAGCTGTCGAATTTCGCTTTGGTGACTGAATCGTTGACGTTGACCGCGCGGACTTTGAGGTGCCCATCACGACTGAGCTCCTCGAGGCGCAAGGCGCCGGTATGACTCTCTTCGGTCACGCCAATAATCTGGTCGAGCTGGCGCTGGTACCACCCCGGGTCCTCGGCAAGCCGCACTCGAATCGCATCGAAGAACCAGCGCGCCTGATCCGAGTGATTGCGCTCCAGGATGGACGGATCCAGCGCCGCCTGCGCACCGACATGGAGCAGAAAAGTCGCATCGCCGCCGTCGTCCAGAATCAGATTGGCTGCCCCGTGAGGGTTGTCGTCCGAAACTGGGAATTCAAAAATGCGATGCATGTACTCCCAGTAACGAGCAGGCGACTCACCCTTGAACGCAAAAATATGATTGCCACGCGCCACCAGTGCCGCCGCGGCTTCGTCATGAGTTGACAACAGGTCGCTTGAGGCCCAACGCACGTCCGCCCCCAAGTCGCGGAGCGTCTCGACCAACACCGCGGTCTGGATCGTCATGTGAACCGCCCCAGCGATCCGGGCACCCTCAAGGGGCTTTTCGTTGCCGAATTCTGAGCGCAGGGCCATGAGACCCGGCATTTCTTTTTGTGCGATTCGAATTTCCTTACGCCCAGTGTCCGCGAGCGTCGGATCGGCAATCCGAAAATCGGGCAGGAACTCGTCAAATCGATCCAGTTGTGTATCCATGTTAATCCGCCGAAAAATCCACAAAATAGGACAAATGGGAGGGTAACGCGTTTTGAAGTCGACTTGACGACAACGACTTACCGACCATAACGATTGAATGGCCCATATCTTAAGACCGATCGTCCGCGCCAGGCCGCCGATTCTTCCCTCATTCGTTGACGACACGACCCATTGCGCGCTTTCTAAACGAACCTCCAACTCGCCCGAGTACTTATGCCCTTGACCCTGAGCAAATCCTTCACGCCTAACCCACCGGCATCCGCCAAACCGATAACCGACGGCCAACCGATCGAATGGCTGCGCCATGCTGGGCATCAAGCATTTAACCAAAGCACCATGGCCGTTCGTTTGAACTTCGACTGGATGCGCCGAATGATTCTCGACGTTGGCAGTACCGCAGCGCAAATCGCTCCGACTCCAGGGGACTGGACCGCCAACTGGATCACCTTGGGGATTCGCCATCAAGCCAGCACCTCGGCTCTGACGCGTGCCCTCAAGCGCCAATCTGGTGCCGCGCTCAGGGCCTCGCACAGTGCCTCGCCCAGTGCCTCCGTCAGCGCCTCGCCAAGTGCCTCTGTCAGCGCCTCGCCGACGCCCGCTGCAGACGATCGAGCACCGCAAACCATTCCGGCTCGGTCGGTGGACGTTCAATAACGATTCGTTCGGCGCCTACTTGATCGAATTCGCGCAACCGGGCGTAGAGCGACTGCTCAAAATCGACCGGCAACTCGGGGGCGCGATGCCAGATCAAATTCAACCGGGCGGCCAAGGCAATCGGCCGCTCGCGACGTGCCCACACCACGAAGGGCTCGCCGGTATCGGCAATCACACCGAGGCGAAACAGGAATGATTCTGCGGCGATCAACTCAACTGGCGTATCGGGCGCGTAATGCGAAGGTAAGGAACCCGATACGCGCGGCGCGCTGACATCGGGTGCAGCGAGCGCAGCCCCCAATACGGACTCAATCGCAGAGGCTTGAATGCGCCCCGGACGCAGCAGTGCGGGCTGCGATCGGCTTAAATCAACGATTGTGGATTCGATCCCGATTTCAGCGGAACCACCATCCAGAATCCATGAGACCGAGTCGCCCAGATCCGCTCGCACATGCTCTGCGGAGGTCGGACTCACCCGTCCAAACCGATTGGCCGACGGCGCTGCAACGCCGTTGCCACCGAGCGCTTCGAAGGCTTCGAGCAAAGCCTGCGCAACCGGATGCGACGGGCAGCGCAAGCCAATCGAATCCTGTCCGCCGCAGGCATACGGCGGGGCAGAATCCAACCGAGTGAGGATGAGGGTCAGAGGACCGGGCCAGAACGCGTCGGCAAGTCTTTGTGCCTGACTGGTCCAATGCGCCCAGTCGAGCGCCATCGATGGTCCGGACACATGCACGATCAGCGGATGGTTCGGTGGGCGTCCTTTGATTCGATAAATCGCCGAAACCGCATCGGCATTGCGCGCGTCGGCACCAAGGCCGTAAACCGTCTCGGTGGGAAAAGCAACGACCTCGCCCGCCTTGAGTGCTCGGGCCGTTTCGAGAATCGTCACGGCCGAATCAATGCGACGCACCGAGCCGCTGTGCAATCTGCATGAGCGTCGCGGCCGCACCCTTCCCAAGTACGGTGACGTGCCCCATCTTGCGTCCAGGGCGTGCCTTACGCTTGCCGTAGAGATGTAATTTCGCCATGGGCTCAGCCAGGACCGCTGACCAATCAGGTTCGGTCGTTTCCCAGCAATCGCCCAAGAGGTTCAGCATGGCCACCGGAACCAACAAGTCGGTCGAACCCAACGGCAAGCCGGCGAGCACCCGAACCTGCTGCTCAAACTGGCTGGTTACGCTGGCATCCAGCGTCCAGTGGCCTGAATTGTGCGGTCGCGGCGCAATCTCATTAA
>CAIPGD010000578.1 GCA_903864485.1 uncultured bacterium
ATCCAGACCCCGTGGCAGGTAGGACTCCCCAGCGGCATAGCCATGCGGTTCATCGTGGGCATAACGATAGGTGTGCCCGTAACCCAAATCCGACATGAGTCGGGTTGGCGCATTGCGCAAGTGATCCGGAACCGGATCGGATCCGCGCTCGCGTACAAAGGCTTGAACGCCCTTCCAGGCCTTATAAATGGCATTCGATTTGGGGGCGACCGCGAGATAGGTCACGGCCATCGCCAGCGCTAGATCGCCCTCGGGGCTGCCCAGTCGTTCCCAGGTCTGCGCTGCATCAAGCGCCAACCGGAGCGCCCTCGGATCGGCCAGGCCGATGTCCTCGGCAGCCATTCGCACCAGGCGTCGGGCGATGTAGCGCGGATCTGCACCGCCGTCGAGCATCCTTGCTAACCAGTAGAGCGACGCGTTGGGGTTCGAGCCGCGGACGCTCTTGTGCAGGGCTGAAATCTGGTCATAGAACGCATCACCGCCTTGGTCGAACTGGCGGACGCGCTCACCTAGACGTCCTGCAATGAGGTCCCGATCAAGCGTCGTTTCAGTGGGCGCCAACGCATCGATCAAGTTGAGCAGTCGGCGTCCGTCGCCATCGGCGGTATCGACCAACAGGCGAATGCCCTCTTCTGTCACGGTGACACCGGGCCACGCAACCTGAAAGGCCCGCTCAGCCAGGGTCTGAAGTGCTGACGTATCGAGACGGCGCAATACATGAACGGCCGCCCGCGAGAGCAGCGCCGAATTCACTTCAAATGAAGGGTTCTCGGTTGTCGCGCCGACCAGGGTGAAAAGCCCTGATTCCATATGCGGCAAAAATGCATCTTGCTGCGCCTTGTTGAATCGATGCACTTCATCCACGAACACGAGCGTGCCGCGTGGCTGATGTTGATGCGCAAACGCAACCGCATCGCGGATGTCTTTCACACCACCGAGCACCGCCGAAATCGTCATGAACTCGAGGCCAAACGCATCGGCCAACAGGCGCGCCAATGTTGTCTTACCAACGCCCGGTGGGCCCCACAAGATCATCGAGTGGGGGCGCCGGCTTTCAATCGCAAGTCGGAGCGCCCCACCCTCCCCCAGCAAGTGGTCCTGACCCAGAATGGCGGCCAGGGTCCGCGGCCGCATGCGCTCGGCCAAGGGCTCCTGGGATTCATGGGGGAACAGCGATGAGTTGGACATTAACGACTCATTAACCACGACCCCCCTATTGTCGCTCGTCGAGGTCACGGATGCGGATTGGCAAACCAACCCCGCTGAGGGCACACTAGGGTATGAATTTATTAACGCGGGCTATTGGTCGTCAGATTGCGCGGTTTCTAAATCGCCCGAGCAGCACGTATGCACCGCCGACGACGAATAGTCTTGCTGCCCTTCGCGCCGTGATTCGTCCGGGCGATGTTTTGTTGGTCGAGGGCGATCGCCATATCAGCACCGCCATCAAGTATTTGACCCAGAGCACCTGGTCTCATGCGGCACTGTGCGTCGCGACGTCAACTACCTCAGATCGCGATGCACTGGTGTTGATCGAAGCCGATATGGAACACGGGGTTCAATTGGCGCCGCTCGCGAAGTATGGGTCGATGCACACCCGAATTTGCCGCCCCGTAGGCCTCACCCTGCAACAGATTCAGACTGTTGTGGATTCAGCTGTGCGACGTTGCGGACACCAATACGATCTGAAGAACGTCGTCGATCTCGGTCGATTTCTTTTTCCGCTGCCGTTCGTGCCGCCCCGATTTCGCCGTCAACTCCTTGCCCTCGGAAGCGGCGATCCAACCCGCGCCATTTGTTCAACCCTCATTGCGCAAGCCTTTGCGTCAATTGACTACCCGGTGGCTGCGCGCATGCACCATCATTCACTGGTGGCGCCCCGGGACTTTGACACCTCGCCGTGGTTCGAAATTGTCAAACCCTCGATCTTGCTGGGCGACCGCTGGCAGGCGTATCTCGCCGATTGCCCACCATGGGCGGCAGTCGCCGAGGATTCTGAACAACAATGCGACGATGTCTCTGTCGCGTCATCCGCCTGAGATAGCGTAAGTGGTTTAACCGCACCCTAGCTCCGCAGCGAGAGTTCCGCCAAATTGAATCGTTCGATGCAACAACACTATTCGTACCGTGACCGGGGGGATCGCGCCGGCGCTCGACGCCCGATCAAGGCCGTGTGCCTTGCCGCGTGGGTTTTGGTGGCCGTCGCGGTGTTTTCAAGCAGAACCGCATACGCTGCGCGCCCGATGATCACGGACGATGCGCGCATCGTTGACCCAAAGAGTTGCCAGGTTGAAACCTGGGCCAAGTTCTACAAACAGGGGGGGTGGGAGCGCTGGGCACTGCCGGGTTGCAACCCCACCGGCAACCTGGAAATCACAGTCGGCGGCGCCTACAGCCACCCCGAGGAAGGTCGTCACGCCAGTGATGTCGTTCTACAGGCAAAGACCCTTTTTCGACCGCTAACCCCCGACAGCTGGGGTTACGGCCTGGCTGTTGGGACCGTGCGGCACCCCTCGGTTAAGACCGAACTGCAGTTCGGTGATCAATATGCATACGTCCCGGTGAGCTTTTCGTTTGCGGGGGATGACTTTTTGTTGCACCTGAATGCGGGCGCGGTCCGCCGACCCCTCACACAAGATACCGCCGCCACCTGGGGCATCGGCTCAGAAACCCGGCTCAATCAGCGCCTGCAACTCATTGCAGAAACCTATGGCGACAGCAAATCACGCGGGTTCTATCACCTGGGATTGAGATTTTGGGTCATCCCGGATCGTGTCCAAGTCGACACGACGTTCGGCAACCGTTGGGGCACCGAAACCGGCGAACGCTGGGTATCGGTCGGACTCCGCCTACTTTCGCCGGCCTTCTTGCCCTGATTCCGCTGGCGCCACGAATCTGAACTGGCTCAGGTCTGGTTGCGCATCACGCCGGACTGAATCAAAACTCAGGCGGGTGAGTTGCCCGAACGCGTCGCGAATCTCCATCGCGACAGGCAGCCCCTGCCGCAGCCCGATTGTAATCCGCTCAAAACCGGCATCTTTGCGGTGTGGCGTGGCCTCGATCCAGGCAGCGCCCTCCCGCAACCCCATTTCACGCACCGCGAATTCACGCTCAATGGCATCGGACCCGAACAAAATCGCCGCAGGACTGGAACCGATCGAATCCCCCAGCGGTCGCACGGACACCTGATCAAGATCGCGGTCATGAAACCAGACCTGCTTACCGTCCGAAACAATCAGTTGATCATCGGGGCGAGTCACTTCCCACCGAAAACGCCCAGGCCGGGCGAAGGCAAAGCGCCCGCTCACCGTTCGCGGCGCATCGGCACGCGATGGCTCCGGACGTCCTTGCTCTGATCGACCGGCAGGGCCATCGGTGCGGGTCGTTCGCTGGGTGAACTCGCCATGCGCCGCCCGCGTGCCCTCGACAAAGACGCGCAACTGCGCGATCCCGCTGGACGGATCGACCTCCGGGGCCGCGAGCGCTGGCGCCGGCGCAAGCTGGATCGCGATCAAGGCCGCCACCAAACGCATCCGTGCCCCGATCACCGGTAAGCCAAGCGCGATCATTCGGTCCGCGCCGGGACAAGCACATCGCGATTGCCGTTGGTGGCCATCGCGCTGACGACTCCAGACTTTTCCATCTGCTCAAGGAGCCGGGCGGCCCGGTTGTAGCCAATGCGCAAGTGGCGTTGAACAAGCGAAATCGAAGCGCGCCGGTTCTGTAGCACGATCCCAACGGCCTGGTCGTACATCGGATCAGTCTCCGCGTCGACGCCTGCCTCTGAGAGCGTTTGGCTGAGGCCACCAAAACCCACCGCGCTGCCGGTGTCGGCGGCTTCGACCACACCGCCTTCGAGCAGGCCCTCGATATAGTCCGGATCGCCCTGGGCTTTCCAGTGCTCCACGACCCGATGGACCTCTTCGTCAGCGACAAAAGCACCATGAACCCGCATGGGCACGCCACTGCCCGGGGGCAAATAAAGCATGTCACCCATTCCGAGCAGGCTTTCAGCGCCCATTTGATCCAGGATGGTGCGCGAATCGATTTTGCTCGAAACCTGAAAGGCGATCCGGGTCGGAATATTGGCCTTGATCAGACCCGTAATCACGTCAACCGAGGGGCGCTGGGTGGCCAAAATCAAGTGGATCCCGGCAGCTCGGGCCTTTTGAGCAAGGCGCGCAATCAGTTCCTCGATCTTCTTGCCAACCACCATCATCAGGTCGGCTAATTCATCGATCACCACCACAATCTGCGGAAGGCGACCGAGCGGCTCCGGGGCGTCTGGTGTCAGCGAAAACGGG
>CAIPGD010000579.1 GCA_903864485.1 uncultured bacterium
ATGCTCATACCATCGTCCTAGATAGATGAAACAGCAAGCCGCTGCGGGAACTGACGCAGACGATCCGAGTCAATCCCCACTGGTGCGACTCCTAGCATTGGCCGGGCCCCTCGGGCGTACGCGGCTGCGCGACCTGCTGCAGGCCGTTGGTTTGGTTCCGGCGGGCCGGGTTACGGTGCAAGCAGATGCCTTGGCCACCATGGTCGAGGAGGGCCTCGCCAAGGGCTGGCTGATTCAGGTCGAGTTACTGGGTGTCGGGGTCGCGCCGGCCTATGCGCGTGGTGCCATCCTGAGCGCTGTGCGTTCGGGGGATCTGGTTCGTTGGCGTGACGTGCTTTTAGAGCTTCACGGCATCGGCGTCTCACGAATTGGTGGATCGGGGCTCGTCATGCCCATTTCGCGCCCTGGTGATGATGTGCGAATCGCCCGGCTGTTGTGGTTGGCGCCTTCGGCCCGGGGCGAGCGGCGCTGGTTTGCACAGCGGGTTGAGCACCGCGAAGGGCTGAGCTGGGCGCTTCTGGACGCGTTTTGCCGCCCGATATTCGATGCTGAAATGCTCGAATTACTGGCCCCACCCTGGCGTGCGATGGTTGTCGATGAATGGCTCGCGCGCTCAATATCGGTACCCCGGCCCAGCGATCAGGAGGCGATTGAGTGGGCGGTCGCCGCTTGCGCGTACGAGACGGCTAATCGCAAAGTGCCCGTTGCGCCCGCCGAATGGATCGTGGCTAACGCGGCTTTGTTCATGTCGGGTTTTGTCGACGGGCGCGGGTTTGCTGACAATGGGGATATGTCCGACGAGAGTGCCGACGCCGCTCAGTTGCGCTTGCGTTGGCGAACGGCCGACTACCTGTCCTGGCAAGGTCGAGTCGAGCCCGCGCTGCGCTTGCTCGACGGTCACGATGATCCGACCACTCGCGGCTTGCGCGGACAGTTCGCTGTTCTGGCGGGGCAGTGGGATCAGGCAGAGGCTGAATTCGATTCGGCACGGCGCGACCTGCGCGATGTTCTAGGTCGCCGCACGATGCTGTTGCCGTTTCCTCAGCAGTGGATTCACGCCATCGGACTGCTTCTGAAAAACACCCCGATTGCCAACGAAGCGGCCCGTAAACTGTGCCGGGCCGAAGCGAAGGCCTCGGGCGCACCAGGCTGGTTTTGGTCGTCGCTCGAGGCCGTTGCTGAAGTCCGATTGGGTGACCGGGCCGCTGAAACCATTGTGATTGAACCCTCTCGTGAAGATGGGTTCGTCGCGTTCAGTGATGCCTTGCGGGCCGCCTGGCTCCGACGCAAAGTGGTTCGACCAGCCGTATTTGACGCGTGGGCCACCCGGTTTGCGGCCGCTGGTTATCAGCGTATCGCGGATGAGTTTGCCGTCGCACGTGCGATCTCCGAAGGCCAGGATCCTCCCAAGACTGGGCCCACGCTGGCAGGGGCGTTTGCCAGTGAAACCCCTTGGCGCCGGGCCCTCGCCGCCATTGCCGGCTTGGCTGCGGACGAGGCGACCTCGGGTTCGGCGACAGTGAGCGAGACGCGTCTGATCTGGATGCTGGAGATTGCTCAAGACCAGAATGATTATGACGATCCTGATGATTCTGACGATTCTGATCACACTGATGATCAGGGAAATTCCGATTCTGCAGGAAATTCTGAATTCGCATATGACACCGAAGGGCGTGCGTTACACGGACGGGTCTCCGTTGCACCGTTCGAGCAAAAGCGGGGTCAGCGGGGCTGGGGTAAGCCCAAGGCGCTCCCGTTGACCCGGCTGGCCCGCTCGGATTCACTTACGGACGCAGACGCTCAGGTGGCTCGGCTCCTCAAGAAACTCCCTGCCAATCGTTGGGCGCTGGATCCCCAAGCCGCATTGGTGGCCTTGATCGGGCATCCGCGGGTGTTTTATGTGTCCAGTCCCGAAACGCCGGTCGAGCTGGTGTCAGGGCATCCCGAGCTTCGGGTCGAGCGCAGTGCCGACGGCGCCCGCTTGAGGCTGGGCGTGTCGGCCGAATTACGTGAGGCTTTTAGGCCCGTCCTCGTCCCCAATCCGTACACGGGGGAATTGCGCAACATCGCGCGACCGCCAACCGCCGTGTTGATCTCTGAGACGCCGACCCGTGCCCGCGTGGTGCGTATTGCGTCAGCGCACCGGCGGATTGTCGAGTTGGTTGGCGATGGGCTGGATTTACCGGCGGCTGAGGGGGGCGAATTGTTGGCCCGGGCGCTTCACGCGGCAGCGGCTCATTTTGAAGTTCAGGATGATGGTGCGACGACGCATGAGCGCGATGCCGACGGCACGCTCATCGCAGAACTCGCCCCTGCGGGCAACGGTGTTCGTCTGCGTCTTGCTGTCCGACCGCTGGGCGACGAGGGGCCTCGCTCATTGCCCGGCCGCGGGGGTACTCGTTTACTGGCTGATGTGCATGGCGAACGACGCGCGGCCCGACGTGATCTCAAGACGGAGCGCGCCTTGCTGGCACGGCTACTTGATGCGGTGCCGCTTCTGAGTGGCGAGAGTCCGACACTCGAATGGCGGCTCGATGACCCACAAGACGCCCTCGCGCTGATGGAGGGCTTACAAAGCTTTCAAAGCGCCGGTGAGGCGCTGCGGATCGAGTGGCCCCCGGGCGCCAAGTTGCGGGTGTCGCGTGCGCACGGGACGGGCGATCTGCGTTTGCGATTTGGTAGCGCCGGCGATTGGTTGCAGATTGATGGCGGTTTGGCGCTCGACGATGGGCGCGTGATTGCCATGCGGGTGCTGCTGGAGGCTGCAAAGAACCAGGGGCGCTATCTACCCCTGGGTGAGGGCGAGTACCTTGCGATCACCAGCGAACTGCGCGAACGCATTGATGCGATCGCTGCGCTTGCAGGTCCCGGCGATGTCGTACGGGTCGATTCCATCGCCGCACTTGCGCTCGACGAGTTGGTGCCCGAGGCACAGATCGAACGCGATGCGGCCTGGCAGCAGCGACTCGAGCGAATGCGCAGCACCCTTGATCTGGTGCCTGCCGTCCCATCGACCCTTTGCGCCGAGTTGCGCCCCTATCAGATTGACGGC
>CAIPGD010000580.1 GCA_903864485.1 uncultured bacterium
CCGACTTCACAGGGGTTTGATCGAGGCGATTGATTTGCGTCGATACGACGTTCGTCAGCTCTCCGACCATCAACTCCGCACTCAAGTCGGTACGGTGCTGCGCGATTTGTTGGGCAGCACGCATGTACCGCCAGCCAGCCTGAATCAGGATCTGCTCTGGCAACGCGTCCTCGACGAGGCCATTGGGTTGGGACCGCTCGAGCCCTTGCTGGCCGATCCGACGATTACTGAAATCATGGTCAACGCTGCCGATGCGATCTGGGTCGAGCGTGGGGGGCGGCTTGAACAACATGCTGCGCGCTTCACCGATGACGACGCGATTCGGGCAGTGATTGATCGGATCGTAGCGCCGTTGGGACGGCGAATTGACGAGGCGTCGCCGATGGTGGACGCCCGGTTGGCGGACGGATCTCGGGTCAATGCCATCATTCCACCGCTGGCGGTGCGAGGCCCCGCATTGACGATCCGGCGGTTCTCGACGCGCGTACTCGCGACCGATGATTTACTTCGATTGGGTAGCGCCTCCGAAGCGATGCTGGAGTTCTTGCGTGTCTGCGTAGCATCGCGGCGCAATCTCATTGTGAGCGGTGGTACGGGTTCGGGAAAGACAACGCTTCTAAATGTTTTATCGAATCTGATCCCGCCGGGCGAGCGCCTGATAACGATTGAAGATGCGGCCGAGTTGCGACTGGTCTATCCGCACCTGGTGACGCTCGAAGCGCGGCCTGCGAATCTTGAGGGGCGCGGCGCCATCACGATTCGTGACCTCGTCCGCAACGCATTGCGCATGCGCCCCGACCGAATTATTGTCGGTGAGTGTCGTGGCGGCGAGGCACTCGACATGCTCCAGGCGATGAACACAGGGCATGAGGGCTCTCTCACAACGGTTCATGCCAATACCGCTCGGGACGCGCTTTCGCGCCTTGAAATGATGGTGCTGATGGCAGGCATTGATTTGCCGATTGTGGTTGTGCGTGAGCAGATCGCCTCGGCCATCGATCTGGTCGTCCACCAGGCCCGAGGGGCGGATGGCGTGCGCCGGTTTCAAAGCATTCTGGAAGTTACGGGCAATGAAGCGGGGCGCTTGCAGACTCAGGAGATCTTTCGTTACGTCCAACGCAGCCCGGCGGGCAGCGACCCTCGAGATCGAGTGGGTGGACACTTTGAGGCCTGCGATGCCGTCCCTCAGTTTTATGACGCCCTTGCGCAAGCGGGTTGGGACCTTAAGTACGAAGGCTTCGCACGGGCGGGGACGCAATGCCGCTAGCCTGGCTTCCATCCCTGGCCGCGTTTGTTGCCGTAGCGTGTGCGCTGCCCCTCATTGCGCGGTTGGCTCAGTGGGGTGGCCAGTCATGGCGCACGCGGTTCGAGCGCAATGTCGGCAATCGCCTGAGCGAATCCTTCGTGTTTACCGATCCGCGGCGCTTGTTTGTTCTGCAGTGTGTGGTGATGGTTGTCGTCGCGCTTGGGGTCTCATGGTGGCTAGATCTAATCTGGCTCGGGCTTGTTTTCTCGCTTTTACTTGGGTTCGTACCCGGGATGCTACTCAAGCGCATGCGGCAGAAACGCCGTGAGCGATTTCAAGCCCAGTTTCCGGATGCCTTGATGCTTATTGGCTCGAGCCTTCGGGCCGGCGCCAGCCTGGGCTTGGCTCTGTCCGAGGCGGCGACTCAGTTTGGCGCGCCGCTTGGCGAAGAGCTGGGGCTTGTCCTGCGCGAACTAAAGCTCGGCCTGCG
>CAIPGD010000581.1 GCA_903864485.1 uncultured bacterium
CCGCCTGCAAGTTCATGAGCCTGTAGCCAGGAGGCGGGAGCGGCCGATACCAGTTGCGAGCGCCCCTTTCCAGCACGCTTAGGACGGGTTGAGCCTGGGTTCCGTCGCTGCGCGTCACCCCTTGAACATACAAGCGGTACCAGCCTGCTTCGAGGGCGTCGAATCGCATGAAGCGCTGATTACCCAACTTATTGGGGATACCGAGAGCAGGGTCGATTTTGAAGAGGGGCGCTGCGTTGACACTGCAGCCTCTTGAGGGGGTGTTCAGTGTCAGAGGATGGTAGATCGGCATGACCAGCGCCAGCGGTGGTACGCCCGCGATGGCCAAGCCGCCATCGTTGGTTTCGTTGGTGCCAAACGGATCGCCCGACTGCTTCGAGGTCACGATCGAATGCGCCCTGAGCAGCTGATCGATGGTGTCGCCTGCGTTCGGGTTGTTGCGTCGCACAGCGTCCGAGAACGCGAAGATCGAGGTGAAGGCCGGCGTATTGGCCAAATTCTTCATGGCCTGGTGGATCGAAGAAAAACCTGCCTGCTGACCCAACTGGAAGACGATTTGCGCGATCGAATACGCCCGTGACCATCCCGTCTCGAGCGGCAATGCGCCGTCTAACAGGAGCCAGAACCCACTGGACTGGCTCGGACCCAGGCTATCACTGTAGTCATGGCGTTCATTGATGATGCCGGAAAGCCCGTCGCCCCAGCCCTCGCTGAAGGCGAGGGTCATTTCCAGCGGCTCATTTCCGTGGGGCCCACCCTGGGAGTCGTCCCGAGAGAATGTCCACTGGTAGTAGTGGCCCCACTCATGGGCGATGACGGACTCATCGTATTCGTCCGTGTCGACTTCAGCCTGCCCCAGAACGTAGATGTGGCCCATGCCGAGGGTGGGTTTGAAACTGGTGCCTTCTATATCGCCCGATGCCGGGTTACCGGACGCCGGCTTGTTGGCCGTGCTCCAGTGCAGGCGGAGGGGCTTGAATCTCGCGGCGGGATCCAAGGCCAGAAGCCTGCGCTGCGCGCGATAAACAGTGTCGAGAATGGCAAAGGGTGCTGCAGAGCGCGATTCAGAATAGGCCGACCCCGTCCAGCCCGAGGGGGCATGCACATTGGCCGTTCCAGTGTTGGACGCAAACGCCGGTGACTCGACCGCATACAGGGCCTCTGCGCGCGTGTTGTCGGTGACGGCGATCGGCGTGCCATTGGCATCTATTTGCGCTAGCACGCGAAGGCGGACCGTCTGATCCGAAGGCAGGGAGACGCTGTAGCGGCCCTGGTCATCGGTTGTCGTTCGCGTAAGCGCCTTGCCGTCTCTGTCGACCACCTCCAAGGTTGCGTTACGAATCGGCCTCGCCTCGGTTTTTCCGTAGATCAGTTGGCCCGACTGGTTGGGAACGTAGTCAAAGGTGGCCCGGCCGCTGAGGCTCACGGGAGCAGGTGGTGGGGCAGCAGGCGGTGGGGCAGCAGGCAGTGGGCTGCTGCTAGCGTCGGGTACTGGGTTTTGTGAATCGGAAGATCCGCCACCGCCGCAAGCGGCCAGCAGGGA
>CAIPGD010000582.1 GCA_903864485.1 uncultured bacterium
CGATCGGGACGTTTCAATTGATGCAGGGCAAGTTGGCCGATCTATACACCACGATGATGGCGTGCCGAGCCTATGTGTATGCGGTGGGCCGCCAGTGCGACCTCACTCGCACGGGGCAGGTCGATCCGCGCAGCCTGCGCAAGGACGCGGCCGGCGCGATTCTGTATTCCGCCGAGAAGGCCACGTGGATGGCGGGTGAGGCGATTCAGTGCCTGGGCGGTAATGGTTATGTCAATGACAGCCCTTGCGGTCGCCTGTGGCGGGATGCCAAGCTGTATGAGATTGGCGCCGGAACCAGCGAGATCCGACGCATGCTGATCGGGCGCGAGTTGTTTGCGGACACGCATTCATGAAGGGTCGCAGCCTTGAAATCGCGACGGCGATTCTCGATGGATTCGACCGCCATTACGGCCTCTTTCGGAACGCGGCGTGGCTCGCGAAGCAGTGTTTCGAATCCGGAAACTTTAATCGCATCCGACAATTGCAACGCGAGCGTATCGATTTTTACGGCTTGCGGGTTCAGGAAGCGCTCGACCGGCTGCAGCACGAGTTTCAGGCGGGGGAGTTGAGCGACACGGTCTGGCAGCGGATCAAGCGCGACTACGTGGGCCTGCTTGATGGTCATCGCCAGCCTGAACTGGCCGAGACATTCTTTAATTCAGTAGTTTGTAGAATTCTGCACAGAAATTATTTTAATAACGATTTCATTTTTTTACGCCCCGCAGTCGCGACCGAATATCTCGACAGTGATCCTCCGTGTTACCGGGTTTACTACCCCTCGATCGAGCAGGGCGAGACTCAAGCTGAGATCAATCGCGCTAGCGTCGCCCTCAATCGGTTGACTGCACTGGTACGTGATGCGTTGGTTGACTTTGGACTGGCCTGTCCCTGGGAAGATGTCGAGCGCGATGTCGAGCGGGTGATCGGAGCCGCCCGCTCGCATTGGCGTGGGACCCGCCGACTGCCGTTTGACCCGCATCCGGATTGCCAGATTCATGTTCTGCGCAGCCTTTTCTTTCGCAATAAAGGCGCCTACGTGATTGGGCGTCTGGTCAACGACGGAGATATCTTCCCGTTTGCGTTACCGATCCTGCAAAACCGCCGGGGTCAGATTTTCATCGATACGGCGCTATTCGACTCCGATCAAATTGAGTTGTTGTTCAGCTTTGCGCGCGCTTACTTCATCGTCGATATGGAAGTGCCCAGTGCCTGGGTGCAGTTTCTGCGAACGTTGATCCCGAACAAGCCCAAGAGCGAGCTCTACACGATGCTGGGCTTGCAGAAGCAGGGCAAGACGCTTTTTTATCGTGATTACTTGCATCACCTGCGTCATTCGACCGACGCGTTTGTGAAAGCGCCCGGTATCGAAGGGCTGGTGATGGCTGTCTTCACGCTTCCCTCCTTCCCGTATGTCTTTAAGGTCATTAAAGACATACGCGGTAAGGACACATCGGCCGAGCACATCCGCAATCGCTATCAGCTGGTCAAGACCCATGATCGTGTCGGGCGGATGGCCGATACCTGGGAATATTCTGACGTACCTTTTCCGCGTGACCGCGTGTCACCCGAACTGATGGCGCAACTGCGCGCGGTGGCGCCCAGTGCGCTCGACGAGCGCGAGGATGTTCTCGTGGTGCGGCATCTGTACATTGAACGCCGCATGGAACCGCTGAACCTCTATCTGCAAAAAGCAAAAGCGAGCGGCGCCGAGGGTCAGCTCGATCATGCTGTCCGCGAGTACGGTAATGCCATCAAGGATTTGGTGTCGGCGAACATTTTCCCAGGCGACATGCTTTACAAGAACTTCGGAGTGACGCGCCAAGGTCGAGTGGTTTTTTATGACTATGATGAGATTTTGTATCTCACGGACTGTCACTTCCGCCGCCTCCCCGAGCCGCAGACCCCAGAGCAGGAAATGGCTGCCGAGCCATGGTACGCAGTCGGACCGAACGATGTATTTCCCGAGGAATTTGGCCGCTTCTTATTGGGCGACCGCGGTTTGCGTAGCCGTTTTATGAGCGAGCATGCCGACCTGCTGGATGTGACCTACTGGCAGAGCAAGCAAGCGCGGATTCGCTCGGGCGTACTTGAAGATGTCTTCCCCTATCCGGAGTCCGCGCGCTTCCCGCGCGCGCCCGCCGCCGCTTGCGTTATCGTCGCGAACAACTCAAATCTCTAAGGAGCCCCTCCATGAATGACCCGATTGTGATTCTCTCCGCGACCCGGACCCCGATTGGTGGTTTTTTGGGTGAACTCGCGCCCGCCAGCGCAATCGACCTGGGCGGTACCGCGATTCGCGCCGCTGTTCAGCGTGCCGGGCTCAATCCGGAGCAGATCGAAGAGGTCTTGTTTGGCAATTGTCTGATGGCTGGCTTGCGTCAGGCCCCGGCTCGCCAAGCGGCGCATGCCGCGGGTTTGCCCCGCTCAGCGGGCGCGACCACACTCACCAAGATGTGCGGTTCGGGCATGAAAGCCGCGATGCTCGCGCACGATGTGCTGCTCGCGGGTTCGGCCGAAATCGTCGTGGCGGGCGGCATGGAGAGCATGTCGAATGCCCCTTACTTGTTGCCTAAGGGGCGGACCGGATTGCGGATGGGGCATGGCCAAGTCCTGGATCACATGATGACCGACGGCCTCGAGGATGCTTACGAGGGCAAGGCCATGGGTTTGTTTGCCGAAGACTGTGCAAGCAAGTATGCATTTACCCGTGAGCAACAGGACGCATTCGCAATCCGCTCGACCCAGCGTAGCAAGCTCGCCAACGAGGATGGCAGTTTTGACTGGGAACTTGCGCCGGTGACTATCCAGACCCGCAAGGGCGAACTTCAGATCACGCGTGACGAACAGCCCTTCAAGGCACAACTCGACAAAATTGGCGGGCTCAAGCCGGCCTTTCGTAAAGATGGAACGATCACCGCGGCTAATGCTTCATCGATTTCCGATGGAGCGGCTGCCTTGGTGCTCGCGCGACTTAGCACCGCGGAGCGTCTCGGGCTAACACCAGTCGCCCGCCTCGTTGCCCACGCGACCCACGCCCATGCGCCGGAATGGTTCACGACCGCGCCGGTCGGTGCAATCGAGAAGTTGTACGCCAAGACGGGATGGACGACCTCAACTGTCGATCTGTTCGAAATCAACGAGGCCTTTGCTGTCGTGACGATGGCGGCCATGCAGGAGCATGGTCTGGCGCCCGAGGTGACCAATATTCACGGCGGCGCCTGTGCACTGGGGCACCCAATCGGCGCGTCTGGCGCGCGCATCATGGCAACCCTGATTGGCGGACTGCGCAAGACCGGCGGCAAGAGCGGGGTGGCGGCTCTCTGCATTGGTGGCGGTGAGGCCGTGGCCTGTGCCATTGAGTTGTTCTAATCCGGCCACCACCATGTCGACGGTTTTAATCCTGGGCGCTTCGCGCGGCATTGGCCTTGAGTTCACGCGCCAATACGTGGCGCAGGGTTGGACGGTGTTTGCGACCTGCCGAACCGAAGCCGACCGCATCCGTTTGCGTGACCTCGGCGCGCAAACTTTTCGTTTGGACGTGATGCGCCTCGAGGACCTGGCCGGTTTGGCTTGGCAACTCGATGGCGAGCGGCTCGACCTGGCGATTGTCAATGCGGGGGTGTTCGGACCGCGCGACAGCACCTTGGCCAAATCGCCGGGCGATGAAGAATTTGACCAGGTGATGCGCACGAATGTTTTGCCAGCCATGCGCATGGTGCCGGTACTCGCGCCGCTCTTGAAGCCGGCTGCGGGCACGCTCGCGTTTGTCAGCAGCCGCATGGGATCGATCACCGAGGCCTCTGGAAGCTACGGCATGCTGTATCGGGTCTCGAAAGCAGCGGTCAATATGGTGGCCAAACTGGCGCATGCCGACTATGGCGCTACGGGCATTCGGGTCGTCTCCTTGCATCCGGGCTGGGTCCGCACTGATATGGGTGGCCCGAATGCCGATGTGGCGGTGGACGAGAGCATTCGCGGGATGCGCAGGGTCCTGGCCGATGTGCCTGCCCATCCTGGCGGTGGGTTCTATGACTTTCGTGGCCAGGCCCTGCCCTGGTGAGTTTTTATTCATTATTTTAGGAACGATCTCATGGCCAACCCGATTTCCGATCCGAACGTAACTTCCGCGATTCATCACGAGACCACGACCCTGACGGCGATTGATGGTGTCAAGGTGAGTGCGTTTGTAGCCCGCCCCGAGGCCAGCCCAAAAGGGTGCGTTGTGGTGGTACAGGAGATTTTTGGGGTCAACGCTTACGTTCGAGCCGTTTGCGACCGTTGGGCCCAGGCCGGCTGGTTAGCGGTGGCGCCCGCGTTCTTTGATCGGATCGAACCCGGTATCGAGATGGGCTACGACGCCAACACGATGAACCGCGGCATCGCTCTGGTCGATCAATTGGGGTTCGATGCCACGCTGCGTGATATCGATGCCGCTCATCATCAGGTCGGGCAGGGCTTGCCGTGTGGTGTGGTGGGATTTTGTTGGGGCGGGACGGTGGCCGCACTCGCCGCAACGCGGATGGGCTTGGCTGCGGTTTCCTATTACGGTGGCCGGACCCGCGATCAGTTGCATGAGCGCCCACAGGCGGGGCTCCTGATGCATTTCGGCGAACTCGACCCGATGATTCCAGCGCCGACCGTGGCCCAGATTGAGGACGTGTTTGGCAAGGCCTCCGCCCACACTGGTCATGCGTTTGAATTGCATCG
>CAIPGD010000583.1 GCA_903864485.1 uncultured bacterium
AAGGCCGATCTTGATCAAATTCGCGAGGCGGTCATGCTCGAGGTCCGAGCCCATTTCCGGCCCGAATTCATCAACCGGATCGACGAGATCGTTGTCTTCCATGCGCTTGCTCAGGCCCACCTGCGATCAATTGCACGCATTCAGTTACTTGGTCTTGAGAAACGTCTGGCCGCGCGTGATTTGACGCTGAGCGTGTCCGAGGCCGCTCTGGATGAACTCGCCAAAGTCGGGTTCGATCCCCTCTATGGTGCCCGGCCACTAAAGAGGGCAATCCAGCAAAAGCTCGAGAATCCAATCGCGCACCTCATGTTAGAGGGCAAATTCGGGCCGCGCGATGTGATTCCAGTCGACGTACGCGAGGGCCAGTTCAGCTTCGAACGGACGGTCCATTAGCCGGAGAGGACCCGCTGCTTGGGCCCTCGGCCGGCGCGCCGCACCCCCCGCGCGGATTATTGCGTGTCATATCGGCGCCGATCAGGATCCGCAGGTCAATCCCGTCGCCCAAGCCGGGCTGGAGATGCAGCGCAGTTGAAGGCAGCCCGAGGCGTCGGGCCGTTTCGTTCGCTTCGGTTTCATGACCCGAGCGGTACTGAATTTCGCTCTGCTGGAGCCGCGCAGCGCTCCAGTTCGCGATCCGGACCCGCTCAACGAATAAACCCGTGGCGCATTGCCTGGAGATTCGCCGGGCCAGACCGGTTACGGTTGTGCTGTTGCGAAACTCGATCCGGGCTGGCGTCGGGGTCGCTCCGCCACCGCCATTCGTATTGCCGGTTTTTTTCGCACCGGCGCTCTTGGTTTCGCGAACAGCAGGCTCCACAGCCGGCTCCATGGCCGGCGCGACGGAATTCGCTGAACGGATCGCTGAAGGCGGCACCGCCGAGGTGGTCGCGGGCGATGGGGTGACGGCCGCGCGATTGTTGGCCGTCAGTGCAACGGCCTTGCCGCGGCGTTCGGCGAGGCGTCCGGCGACCAGTACGAGGTTGGCGGTCGCCACCGCGTCATCAGGGCGACTCACGAGCACCGCCTGTAACTGCGCCAGAGCCCCCGTCAGATCTCCGGTTTCGGCGAGCACGACAGCAAGCACATTGGCTGCGTCGAGATAGGACGGATCGAGCTGTCGAACCCGACGCAGTTTGGCAATAGCGCTTGCTTGCTCGCCGGCCTCGAGATCACGCCGGGCGTCCCGGTAGACGGCAAGCGCTTCGATCGGTGCTGTTGCTGGCGCGGCATCGCGGGCCGGTTCGACCTGAAAGAGTAGGCCCTGCGCAGGTGCGGTCGGCGTTCGGTTGGCGCACCCCGGTAACAGAGGCAACAGGAGCGCGACCGGTAAGAGCCAAAGATGAGGCAACATTTCGTTACGATTCCAATATTGCAATGGCCCGAGGTGCTGACATGCTTGACCTGAAAATTCGGAATGCCCAAGTGTACGACGGCATGGGCACCCCAGCGCAACGGTGTGATGTCGGAGTTCGTGACGGATTAATCGTTGCGCTCGGCGATCCGCTGCTCAGCGCGTCAGCGCGACAGACAATCGATGCGGAGGGCCTCGCCCTCATGCCCGGCATCGTTGATAACCACACCCACTATGACGCGCAGGTCACTTGGGATCCTTACTGCACGCCCTCGCCAGCGCTCGGCGTGACAACCGCCGTGATCGGTAATTGCGGTTTCACAATTGCACCTTGCCGACCCGCCGACCGCGATCGGGTAATGCGCAACCTGACTCAGGTTGAAGGGATGTCGCTCGACGTGTTGCGCGCCGGAATCGACTGGTCATTTGAGACGATCCCCGAATACCTCGATCTGCTGGATCGTCGATCGAGCGCTATCAACCTGGCGGCCTTCGTCGGGCACTCGTCCGTGCGCACCTGGGTCATGGGAGAGGCTGCCACAGAACGTGCTGCGAGCCCTGATGAAATTGCTGCCATGCGGCACCTGGTCGACGAAGGGATCGCTGCCGGCGCGATCGGGTTTGCCACCAGCACTTCGCCCGCGCACAACGGCGAGGCCGGTCGCCCCATGCCCTCAAGACTGGCTTGCGATCAAGAATTGCACACGCTCACGATGGCCCTTCGTGAGGCTGGGCGCGGCGTGTTCATGCTGACCAAAGGTGGACATACCCGAGTCGAGTTTCTGGAGCAGTTGGCGGCTGACAGTGGCCGACCAGTGATTGTTGCTGCACTTTTGCATAATTCCACGAATCCGAATGCTGTGTTCGCCGATCTCGATGCGATCGAAGCCGCGCGCCAACGCGGGCGTTCAATGTGGGGAGCCGTTTCGTGCTGTCCGTTGACCAATGACTTCACGCTGCAATCCCCGTATCCCGTTGAGGGCTTGCAGTCTTGGAGTGAAGCGCTCCCACTCAAGGGCGAGGCACTGATCGCGAAACTCGCAGAGCCTTCTTTTCGAGAAGCGGTTCGGCTTGAGATCGCCCGGCCCGCGACCTTTCGGCTGTTTAACGGGGAATGGGACAAGGTTCAGGTCATTGAAGTGTCCCGTTCGAGTAACGCCTGGATGGAGCAACGCACGATCGCCGATCTCGCGACTCAATTCGCGCGCGATCCGCTGGATGTGATGCTGGACCTCGCGATTGAGGAGAATCTTGCAACTGTGTTTAGTGCTGTGTTGCTGAATTCCGACGAGGCCGCTGTTACCCAGATCCTTCAGCACCCGGCTTCGCTGATTTCACTGTCTGATGCGGGCGCGCATCTGACGTTCTTTAACGACGCGGGGTTCGGTCTTCATCTCCTCGGGCATTGGTCGCGCGAACTTGGCGCCATTGCGATGCCGGATGCGATTCGTCGTTTGACCAGTGACAGTGCGTCCGCGTTGGGACTTCGCGACCGCGGCCGCATCGAAATTGGTTTGCCGGCCGACTTGTTGTTATTCGACCCTGCGCGCGTGGGTCGGGGGCCGAAGCACCGCGTCCACGACTTACCGGGTGGCGGTGCCCGACTCGATACGCCTGCGCTCGGCGTTCACGGTGTTTGGGTCAATGGTTCGCGTGTGGTCGGTCCGCAAGGCATTGAGCCCGCTGCGCCCCGGGCTGGTCGTTTGCTTCGTGGCGGGCGCGATTTTTAAGCGTCCACCGGATTGGTAGCCCCCGCCATGACATGGCCCGTGGGGCCAACCAATCGGGCCGACGCGACATGTTTGGGGTGGTCGTCAAAGTAAAAATCGGGCTCAAACTCCGCCAAGAACTCGCCCTTATCGAGTCCGCCCAAAAACATCGCCTCATCGATGTCAACGCCCCAATGCATGAGCGTCCGGATGGCGCGTTCGTGGGCGGGGGCACTTCGTGCCGTCACCAGGGCAACCCGGATACCCATCCGCTCGGTTGCCCCGCGCTCGGCCCGCAATCGATGGAGCGCTTCAAGCAGCGGCTTAAATGGTCCCGGGTTGAGCGGTTGATCCGCGCGCTCGGACTCATGACTCTGGAACGCGTCCAGCCCCTGAGCCTGAAACACCCGCTCGGCCTCATCTGAGAATAGAACCGCGTCACCGTCAAAGGCGATCCTGACTTCGTGGGGGTGACGGCCGGCCGCGCGAGCCGAGTCTGGAAAGACCAGAGCACCCGCAAAGCCAGCTTCTAATGCGCCGCGCACATCGCC
>CAIPGD010000584.1 GCA_903864485.1 uncultured bacterium
ACAGCCACCAGGAGGCGGATTCTCAGCACCCCTATGGGCACCATCGCTTCGAAACGGCTGCATCCCTCGTCTTGGGGATCCTGCTATTGATGGTCGGCGCTGGAATGCTGTTGAAGTCGATTCAGACGATTCAGGATCCGAGCACGATCGCTACCGTCAGTCAGGTCGCCCTCTGGGCGGCTGGGGTCGGGCTGGTCACCAAAGAAATATTGTTCCGATATCTACTTGCTGTGGCCAAACGAGTGAAATCAGGCATGTTGGTCGCCAATGCTTGGCATGCCCGCTCCGACGCGGCCTCTTCGCTCGTTGTTGGTTTTGGGATTTTAGGGAATCTGGCGGGTTATCCCATCCTCGATCCGATTGCTGCGCTGATTGTTGGCCTGATGATTATTCGGCTGGGCGCCAATTTTGGCTGGGAAGCTCTGCATGATCTCGTTGATCGTGCGGCCAATGATGCGGAGGTCGCAGCGATCACCGAAACCTTGCGGTCCACGCCTGGCGTGCGTGAAATTCATGACTTGCGAACCCGCAAAATGGGTGATCTGATCCAGGTCGACGTGCACCTTAGCGTCGATGCGCACCTGACCGTCGCCGAGGGTCATGAGATCGCTGTGAATGCCATGCAACGGACGATGACTCGACATCGCGTCCTTAACGTCATGACGCATCTCGATCCGTGGATAGAGGTCGAGCGCGAATAGATCGTTTAGGATGAGGCCCGACGCAACACCGCGATCATAGTCATGTGGCGAACCCTGCTGGTTGCAATAACGATTAACGCTCAGGCCGCAACGCCAGACCGCAACTTGCCGCTCGATATCAAGCAGCAGTCTGCTCTTGGTGTCACCCTCACCAACGTTCAACTCGCTCAGTCCGAACCGCTTCAGGCAAGCGCCACGGTGACCGTGCCAACCGGGCGCGAAGTCGCGGTCACGGCGCCCTATCCCGGGCAGATGGTTCGTATTTCCGCAGGAATCGGTGACACGGTCAAGGCCGGCGCTCCGTTGGGGCAGTTCGTCAGCCCGAGCGCTGGCGATGCCCGCCGCCTGCAACAGGAGGCTACGATCGAATCGAGATTGAGCCAGTCGGTCCTCGATCGAGAACAGGCACTCTTTGAGGATGGACTGATTCCAGCAGCAAGAGTGCAAGCTGCGCGAGCCAAAGTTGAAGCCGCCCAAGCGGTTGTACGCGCTCGCGAAGCCGAAGTGAACGCATCTGGAATGCAGTTCGAGAGCAGCGGTTCGCGAAAGAGGGGCGAGACTCCAAGTGGCGTTGCGACGGGCTATTCGACGGGCTATGCAACGGGCTCGTTGCGAGCTCCGATAGCCGGCGTCATCACCGAGGTCTTTACGCCAATTGGACAGCGCGTCGATGCCGGCGCGGTTCTGTTCCGTCTGGTCGATGTCAGCCAATTGCAACTCGACATTCAACTGGCGCCAGAGAAAGCCGCCCTGGTCAAGGTGGGCGACGCCGTCACAGCGCCCCAACGACAAGCTAGCGCGATTGTGACCGGCGTCAGTCAGGCCGTTGATAGCAGTCAGCTTGCTCGTGTCCGGGCGCGGATCCAGTCGCAC
>CAIPGD010000585.1 GCA_903864485.1 uncultured bacterium
AGAGTCGCTGATACAGCGTGACCCCCCGAACGTCGGGAATGGAGCCCGTCCCGCGGATGAGTGCCTCAACGGAAAGCCGATCCGAGGCCCGCCAGGACAGGAGACTGGAGGTCAACGAAGTGCTTGCGAAGAATTTGGCCAGCGGTAAAAAAACGGCGCCCGGAATGCCTTCGAAGGGCAGCAACGCCCCGTTGATACAGAAAATACTTTGCGGGGCGAAACCCTGATCAGTCACCATGCGGATTAGAACGACAGCGCCGGCTGAGTTGCCGACGGCCAGCGTCGGCTTGGCATCCAGGGTATCGAGCAAAGCGCTGACCGCTTGCGCCATTCCGTGCGGCGACATTTGGGCTGCCAATCGATTCGATGCGGGTGTTTGGGTAAATCCATGCCCAGGCAAATCCGGCACGATCACGTCAAAGTAAGGCATCAGCAGCGGGAACAAACCGCGCCACGAATGCGACGCAGAGCCCGTGCCGTGTAACAGCAGAATCGTTGGTCCATGACCAGCCCGTTGGACATGCCAGCGCAGCCCATCTGCAACGACAAACTGGCTGTGCGCTCGATTGGGCCAGTCGACCCCATCAATATCCCACTGCGGCGCCTCGTTCATGCCCTCACCTGTCCACGGGCACCCCAATTGCGCTCGGCCCCCTGAGTTCCGGAAACAGCGGCCTTGACCGCGCTCGAAAGCACCGAAGAATCGGCATAGGGGAGTGGTAAAAACCGAGCGCCCATCGCCTGCGCCAGCGCCTGCGCGGCCGGATGACTGCGCGGGGAGGTATCGACCAATAAGGCGGCATAACCCTCTGCCCGCCAATTCTGGGCCGCAAGTAGCGCATCGGCCTCAGCGCGCGGACGTCCAGGCTGACGATCCCGACCAATGTTGGCCCGCCCATCGGTTAACACGACCAGGAGCGGTGAATCACCCTGACGACGAACCGTGTCGGCAACTGCTCCACCAACATCCAGTCCGGCCGCCAAGGGAGTACCGCCACCGCCCGGAAGCCCCGCCAATGAGCGACGCGCGCGTACCAGTGAGCGGGTTGGTGGCAGCACCAGCTCGGCATTCTGGCCATGAAAAGCCACCAGGGCGACCCGATCACGACGCACATAACATTCGGCGAGAAGCAGTTCAACGGCACCCTTGGCCTCTGCCAGCCGATTTAGAGCCGAAGAACCCGACGCATCCACAACAAAAATCGTGGTCGTCGTGGCGCGTTGGACCCTTCGCACAACCCGGAAATCATCGGTGCGCACCTCCACGAGGGTCTGACTTCCCGGTCGGCGCCGCAGACGCTGCCATGGCACCGCCGCGCGCAGGGTCGCGACCAGATCAAGACGGGGCCCACGGCGCGGGTCTCCCCGAACCGTTCCATCGGGCCGCCCTCGGCGCGGGTCGGTTCGCACCGCGCCAACCCGACCCGATCGCTGCTGCGCGGCGGCCCCGCTGCGCATCTGCCGCGGATCTGTGAACTGAGCCAATAGGCCCGGCGGCAGCGCGGAGCGAACAGCCTCAAGCACCACTTCAGCCAACGGCTTACCGTCGTCAATTACATCGGGGGCCTGCTCTGGATCGCTGGGATCGATATTGGTTGGGTCAGACTCGCTTGGGTCAGACTCGCTGAGTTGGGGTTGACTCGGATCCGAAGCGGGCGGCGGAGACGCAGCCTCTGACGATTCTGAAGATTCGGATGATTCGGGGGGCTTAGATGATTCTTCAGGCTCAGGAGATTCTGAAGATTCAGACGACTCAGCGGGCGGAGGTATTCGTGTTGCCCGAGGCCCGAGGATCAGTCTGGCTGCGAGTGCGACATCGTCTTCAGCCACCGACGATCGCCCTTCAAGCGCAGCCCCGGCACGGGCCGCCCTCACCGCAGC
>CAIPGD010000586.1 GCA_903864485.1 uncultured bacterium
AACCCCTCGAGACTCAGGGCGGCGGGATCGTCGAAGTCAATGCGGCTCCCGGGTTGAGGATGCATCTTGACCCCTCCTATGGCTCGGCACAACCCGTTGGCGAAGCGATCATTGACGCGCTTTTTGGGGCGGACGATAACGGCCGTATTCCGCTGGTTGCAGTCACTGGGAACAATGGAAAAACAACCACTGTTCGCCTGATTGCGCACCTGCTGGCGCAGGTCGGTCATCGGGTCGGCATGACCGGAACCGACGGCGTTTGGGTCAACGGACGACGAATTGACACCGGCGATTGCAGCGGGCCGCGCAGTGCGCGCAGCGTGCTGGCGCACCCCGATGTGGACGCTGCCGTGTTTGAAACCGCGCGCGGCGGCATGTTGCGCGAAGGCTTGGCTTTTGACCGCTGCGATGTGGCCGTGGTGACCAACATCGGTCGCGGCGATCACCTCGGCATGAATTTTATTGAGACCGCCGAACAACTTGCCGAGGTTAAGGGGACAATCGTTCGAAACGTTGCCCCTACGGGCATGGGCGTCCTAAATGCCGCTGACCCACTTGTGGCTGAAATGGCCCAGACCTGTCCGGGCTCCGTCACCTTCTTTGCCCGCGATCGTCATCACCCGTTGATGGCGGCACACCGCGTCCGCGGAAATCGTGTCGTTTTTGAAGATGGCGGCGCGATTGTGGCCGTGCAGGGCAACGTCGAGCATCGCTTTGCGTTACGCGACATCCCCTTCACCAACGAGGGGCAACTCGGCTTCCAGGTCGAAAACGCCATGGCGGCCATCGCTGCCGTATGGGCGCTTGGACTTGACTGGACCCGAGTTCGTGCAGGGTTGCAGACCTTTAGTACCGACGCAGCCGGGGTGCCGGGTCGTTTTAATGTCTCGTACCATCGGGGGGCAACCGTGATTGCTGACTATGGTCACAATCCGGATGCGATGATCGCCCTGGTTGAAGCCGTCGAATCGATACCCGCCCGACGCCGTTCAGTCGTGATCAGCGGTGCCGGCGATCGACGTGATATCGACCTCAGTGATCAGACCCGCATCCTCGGGCAGGCCTTCGATGACGTCGTGCTTTATCAGGATGCCTGTCAGCGCGGACGTGCGGACGGCGAGGTCCTGGCCCTGCTTCGTCAAGGCCTGGACGGTGCGCGGCGAACCCGGCGGGTGGACGAGATTCAGGGAGAATTTCGGGCCATTGACACCGCCTTGCGGCGGTTGCGCCCCGGCGATCTTTGTCTGATTTTGGTTGATCAGGTGGAGCAAGCACTGGCCCACATCGCTGCTCGCATCGATGGTCTGGCGCCCGCGCTAGCCAGCCAGCTGCGCACCAACCGGCGCCCCGACACTCAACTTCGCGGATCCGCAGGGTTGGCCCAGGCGGCCTGACGCCATGGTCGCCTGGCGCGGCAGCGGCCGGCTCATCGTTGGGCTTCTCCTGACATGGGCCATGGGGGCGAGGCAAGCGTCTGAAGCGTGGGCTGGCGACCTTCAGGGAGCTACGCTAGATGGACGGATCGCGCCCTGCATGGTCTGCCATGGCGATCAGGGGCGCGCTGGGCGGGATGCTTATTACCCGCGCCTGGCCGGCAAACCTGCCGGTTATCTTTTGAATCAGATGCACCATTTCCGTCAGGGTCGCCGACATTACGCGTGGATGACGACGCTCCTGGATCCGCTGCCAGAACCCTATCTGGCTGAGATCGCTGAGCACTTCGCGCGACTCAATCCACCCTATGCGGCCCCCACGCCAGCGACCCTACCACCTGAGCAACTGGCTCTTGGGCGGCAACTGGTGATGGAAGGCGACCCCTCGCGCGAACTGCCAGCCTGTGTAACCTGCCACAGCAACCACCTGATGGGATTGCAGCCGTCCATTCCGGGACTACTTGGTTTGCCACGGGGCTATTTGATCGCGCAAATCGGCGCTTGGCAATCTGGATCACGACGCGCCCTCACCCCCGACTGCATGGCAAGCATCGCCCAAAAACTGCGTCCCCACGAACTCGCAGCGATCGCTCAATGGCTCGCCGCACAACCCGTTCCACCACTGGCAAAACCCGCCATTGACCCCGCGCGAAAGCTGCCGTTGCGATGTGGCGGGGTTGGTGCCGAATGAGCAAGGCCCGCTTTTCGGTCCTTGTGTTTGCTGGTTTGTTAGTGGCCGCAATCGCCTGGCTGGGCCTTGGACGGCATGGCGACGACGGACCGACACCGCCGACGATGCTTGATCTTTCGACTCAGATTGCGCGTGGTGAGTACCTGGCACGTGCCGGCAATTGTTCTGGCTGTCACAGCGCGAGAGGCGGCGACGCCTTTGCCGGCGGCAAGCCGATCGAAACGCCATTTGGAACGGTTTACGCCTCGAACCTGACCCGAGACGATGTCACTGGACTCGGTCGCTGGGATGCCACTGATTTTTGGAATGCAATGCACCATGGTCGATCACGTGATGGTCGACTCCTGACTCCAGCATTTCCCTTCACCAACATGACCCGGGTCACGCGGGAGGACTCCGACGCAATATTCGCGTGGTTACAGACGCTGCCCGCCGTATCGAATCAGCCGCCCGCCAATACGCTGCCCTTTCCACTAAATACCCAAGCGGCGATGGTGGTTTGGCGCGCACTGAATTTCCGTCCTGGTGTTGAACCGCCGAAGCCAGAACGCTCTAAACTCTGGAATCAGGGCGCTTACCTGGTCCGTGGACTTGGCCATTGCGAGGCCTGTCATGCCCCCCACAATCTGCTCGGCGCGGTGGTCAGCTCCCAATTCACCAGCCCCTTATTTACCAGCCCCTCATTGACCAGCGACCCCTTGCAGTCCAGTTTAGACGGGGGCTGGTTGCCCGGAGGCGATTGGTACGCACCTTCACTTCAGTCGACCATCGAAGCGGGTGTTGCGAGCTGGTCGACCGAGGAAATCATTGCCTTGCTGCGCGACGGGCGCCATGAGCATGCCACCGTTAGTGGACCGATGGCCAAGGTGGTACTCAACAGCACGCAGTGGCTGACCCCAGAAGATCTTCTGGCCGTGGCGACGTACCTGCAATCATTGCCGCCCATTGAAAGCCCCCCGCGAAAAACGCCCTTATCAGACAGCGCTCGATCGGTCGGCCAACCCCTCTATGAAAAACACTGTGCGGATTGCCACGGCATCACCGGAAATGGTGAGTCTGGTCGATACCCGGCTCTGGCCGGAAATCGCGCGGTCACCCTCCCAGTTGCGGCCAATGTGGTGCAGGTCGTGATGCATGGTGGCTATGCTCCAGGGACAGTTGGCAACCCCCGACCTTACGGGATGGCTCCATACGCCCCATTACTGAGCGATGCTGAGGTGGCAGCCGTCGTGAGCTACATTCGGGGCTCTTGGGGAAACGCCGCCGCTGCGGTTGATGCACAAGCAGTTGGGCGATTCCGGCGCCTACGAGCGGACTGAAACCCGACCGTTCTCAAGCAAGAACTTAGACGTGCTCGCTGATTACTGGAAAACGTACCGGCACCAGGGCTTGCGTTCGGTTTGGGCCAATCTAGTCGAACGCTACTGGTTTGACTGGCGCTTCGGGACCGATACAGGGTTGCCACTTGCACGCCCTGATTTTCAGCAACACCCAATGCATTTCGAACACGGACTGTCCTACGCCAGTTCCTGGACCAGCGAGGTCAGGCTGATTTTCCAACAAATTCGGATACTGCTTGGCGACTCATTTCCAGACTGGACCTTTGTCGACATTGGCTGCGGAAAAGGCAAAGTCGTTTTGCAATGGCAACAGGAGTGCCGCCGTGCGGGGGTTCAGCAGCAAGCGATCGGCGTGGACTATTACGAGCCACTCATCCAGATCGCCCAATCGAATCACCGAAAACTGTTCAGCGACTCA